>JBBRLW010000084.1:0-7729 GCA_038231115.1 Bacteroidia bacterium | reverse complement strand
TCTAAAATATCGGATGGTCGCGGCCTTAATGTTCTGCTTCAGAATTACTGGATGGTGATTCACCCTCCCGTATTGTTTCTTGGATTTGCCTCAACCATTGTCCCTTTCTGCTTCGCAATGGCGGGAATATGGAGGAAAGAATTTGGTGCCTGGGTGAAACCAGCTATTCCCTGGGCATTGTTTAACGGGATGATACTCGGTACAGGAGTGCTAATGGGTGGTGCTTGGGCTTATGAGGCCCTAAGCTTCGGAGGATTCTGGGCATGGGATCCCGTAGAAAATGCATCCCTGGTTCCCTGGTTAATTGCAATTGCTGGACTGCATACCATGTTGATATTCAATGCCCGAAAGTCAAGCTTGGGAATATCCTACATTCTTGTAACGCTGGCTTTTCTACTTATCTTATACTCCACCTTCCTTACTCGGAGCGGCATTCTGGGCGACAGCTCCGTGCACTCATTTACAGATCTGGGATTATCCGGACAGCTGCTCATCTTTATGGGGATTTTTGTGGTATTAGCAGTGATGAGCCTTTGGCTGTATTGGAAGGACATTCCCAAAACCGAGCAGGAAGAAAACATCTATTCCCGTGAATTCTGGATGTTTATCGGAGCCCTTATTCTCTCGCTATCCGCATTGCATATTATTGCTTTGACCAGCATCAAGGTGATCAACAAAATATCGGAGGGCATCAACATGCTCACCGGACTTTCTTTGCCTATTAATTTGTCAAATCCCGCTGATCCAATAGCTACCTATCATCAGCTACAGATCCCATTCGCTGCATTGATTGCTTTGTTTGCCGGATTTGGTCAATATCTGAAATACTACAAATCGGATAAGGATCAGTTTTTCAGAAAGCTTCTTATCGCTTCAGTTCCTGCTCTAATTCTTACTATACTGATCAGCCTGGGAACGGATCTACATGATTATAAGCTCATCATATTACTATTTACATCCTTATTTGCCGTTCTGGGAAATGGACATATTATATTTGATTTCCTTAAGAAAGCCAAAACAGGCTCAACCGGAGCTGCTGTAGCCCATATCGGAATGGCGCTTATCCTGATTGGGGCTTTGATAGCTAATGGCAAAAAGGAAGTAATATCAATCAACACAGAGAACTTCAACGTATTTGGCCAGGCTTCCCCTAAAGACCAAATGGAAAATAAAGTGCTCTACAAGGATTTTCCAGTCACTATGCGGGATTACAGAGTAACCTATGTAGCAGACTCCCTATCCGGATCACATCTCTACTATAATATCAACTACCAGCGATTTGCTAAAAATAGCAAATCACCTGATGAAGATTTCAATCTGCACCCTTATGTAGTCTATGACAGGAAAGAAGGAAAGATTAGTGCTCCTTCTCCTGACACGCGACACTATTTTTCAAAGGATGTGTTTACTCATATCACGGCTGCGGTAGATAAAAATACTGCTGAATATCAGGTATCTTATGATACTTTTTATGTCCATCATGTCAAAAAAGGGCAGGTTATTCAGCAGGATAGTTTCCGCATTACCGTTGAGGATGTAGAATTTGCTGAAGGCCAGACAGGGCAGGGAGCGCAGTACAAGGCAACGCTTCGATTAAAAGTTACCGACGGCATGTTTACCAAAATTGCCACCCCAAGCTTTGTATTGGAAGGCAATAAGATGATTCCGGAAGAAGCTGAAATACATGACTTTGGATTGAAGTTCGTTTACCGTAACGTTGATCCAGCTAAAGGAGAGCATGAGCTTGTAATTGTCAAAGGAAACAGACCAACTCCTGATTTTATTACGCTTAAAGCTATCATATTCCCATGGATTAATGTACTTTGGATAGGCTCAGTAGTAATGGCGCTCGGATTTTTCATGTCTATGTTTAGAAGGATTCAAATGCTGAGGAAGCAAAATACCTCTGCCGGGTTATAAGCAGAGTTAAGACTCAAGTCCTGCCAGCAAGGGCAAATTATACTGTATCCGGCCTACCTTTGCAGTAATCAAGAAATTTTAATCAGTGGCTTTACAGTGCGGTATTGTTGGACTTCCAAATGTTGGAAAATCCACACTTTTCAATTCTCTCTCCAGTGCAAAGGCACAGGCGGCTAATTTCCCCTTTTGTACCATCGAACCGAATATAGGCGTTATAACCGTTCCGGATCCGAGACTTACTGAACTGACTAAGCTTGTCAATCCACAGAATGTAGTTCCGAACACGATCGAAATTGTTGATATTGCCGGACTGGTAAAAGGAGCGTCTAAAGGGGAAGGATTAGGCAATCAGTTTTTAGGTAATATACGTGATACCGATGCGATTATCCATGTTGTCAGATGTTTTGATGATGATAACGTCATCCATGTGGATGGCTCGGTAAATCCTGTTCGTGACAAGGAAATCATTGATTTTGAACTACAAATCAAAGACCTTGATTCCGTAGATAAAAGATTGCAGAAAGTTGAAAAACAGGCCAAAGCAGGCGATAAGCCATCACAGAAGCTACAGGGAATTTTAAATCAGGTGAAGTCAGCGCTGGAACAGGGTAAATCTGCGAGAACTGTTGAGCTAAGCCCCGATGAGCTTACAGAAATATATGATCTCCATCTTCTCACGATGAAGCCGGTGCTGTACATCGCGAATGTCCAGGAAGATTCTGTTTTAGAAGGAAATGCCTATGTTGATCAACTAAAGAATGCCATCAAGGACGAGAATGCAGAGCTATTAACCATCAGTGTCAAAATAGAATCTGAAATAGCTGAAATTACTGAACCGGCAGAGCGCACTGATTATCTTTCTATGTATGGACTCACAGAGCCTGGCGTTAATAGATTGATCCGCTCGGCTTACTCTCTGTTGAAGCTGATAACTTACTTCACAGCAGGCGTCAAGGAAGTCCGTGCCTGGCCTATTGCCGTCGGGACCAAGGCACCACAGGCGGCAGGTGTAATTCACTCAGACTTTGAAAAGGGTTTTATCAGGGCGGAGGTCATTGCCTATAATGATTTTGTCAGCCTGAAGTCTGAGGCCGCATGCAAAGAAGCAGGCAAAATGAGAGTGGAAGGGAAGGAATACACAGTTGCAGATGGTGATCTGATGCATTTCCGCTTCAATGTATAATATAGCTCATACCGAGCTCAAATTGCTTTACTTTGCTAACTGAAGCAAAATCATGTCAGAATCCCTGCGGAAAGAGGTCATTGTATATAAAGTTGAAAACCTATCTGAGCTTTCAGATCAGGAGCAGCTACTTATAGAATCAGCAAGAACAGCCTGTGAAAATGCGTATGCCCCTTATAGCCAGTTTTCCGTTGGTGCGGCGGTTTGTAATACTGATGGCACCGTTACTTTAGGGAACAATCAGGAAAACATGGCTTATCCTTCAGGATTGTGCGCGGAAAGAGTAGCAATTTTTTCAGCTTCCTCCCAAAAGCCAAATCAGATATTTACTGCAATGGCAGTGCATATAAAAAAATCTATTGATAATGATACCATTGCATCTCCATGCGGAGCATGCCGACAGGTACTCTACGAATACGAATACCGACAGAAGTCTGCCATAAAATTATACCTCTCTCTGGAAGGTCGTGGTACCTGGTGTACGGACTCTGTTGAAAATCTGCTTCCTTTCCCATTTTCGCTACCTTAAGAAACTAATTAAGGTCTAATACTGTTTAATTAGAATAATTAAAACCTTTATATGAGAAATTTTTTATCACTATTAGCCTTCTGTCTCGGGCTTGTCACTCTTAGTCAGGCACAGACCGGCTTGAGAATTGGTATTCAGGGCGGAGGCTATGTGACGGGTGTGGTTAATAACCCATCGTCCAATTACCAGGGGGATTACAGTATCGATGTTGCTAATCCGTACACTAAATTCAAAGAAAAGTACGGATACTCTATCGGTGGCGTACTCGGATTTGGAATCTCCAGGAGCTTCGGTTTTCAGGCTGAGTTCAACTATGCAGGAATTGGCCAGAAAGCCAAGAACGGCGATGGTACTCTTGTTCGTGATATCACCCTCAACTATTTCCAGATTCCCTTGCTGATCAAAGTTGCTACTCCTGAGGGGGCAGTACGTTTCTACGCATTGCTCGGACCGCAGGCGCAATTCTTCATTAGCGAAAGCCACACTTATACGGCTTCCGATAACAACGCATCAACTATTTTCAAAGTTGGAACAGTATCTACCAATTCTAACAGATACTCCAATTTTGATATTGGTGCCGCATTAGGTCTTGGTGTGGATATTTATCCTACGGATCAGCTGTACATTAACGCCGGACTTCGTTTCTATTATGGATTCCTCGACATCAATGCTACCGGATTCAGAAACCAGGGTAATGCTATGATTTCGTCTTCTTATTCTGCGTCTAACAACGTATATGGAGGTCTAAACCTAGGAATTCACTATCTGCTGGCCGATCAGCACAAATAGTAGAAAAACATATTTGAAAGCGGGGAAGTATTACTTTCCCGCTTTTTTTATGCCCTTATTTTTCTGCTCATTAGGATAATATCTATACTCATAGCTATTGAGAGATAGCTTACCATTACCAGGCATATACTTTTCACCAATTCGGAGGCCATTGCTTTCTACCTTATAATCATATACATAGCTATACCTGGGATCAGAATATGTGTACGTCTCAGCAATTAAGTTATTGGAACTGTTATACTTATAATTATACCTGAAGGAGTCCAGCTCAGCAGGCTGACTCATAGCCGGATTACTTAAGTCCAAAGGATAAGATATTCTCGATTTGGTTTTCGCATACTCCAGATTTCCCTTTTCATCATATTTATAGCTGATCACTGAACTATCGATGCCACCTGACTCTAAGTATTTGATTGTAAATTCTGAGCTTAATCGGTTTTTCGAGTCATAGCTCAGCTTCCGTTTTTTCTCTTTGACTTTTTGAGGCATCATAAATTCCTCTGAAATTAGCTTATCCCCTTTGTTGAAATAATAGAATCGTTCCCGGTAGGATTCATAATCTACCAGAGTGCTCTCGCTCAGTTTTTTAGCGTAGCTATCCCATGCAAATGAAGAGTTATATTGACCAAGTCTCGCGAAATTTAAGACTCCTTTTGAATCGTACTCAAATTCGTAATCAATTCTATCCCAATCAGTACCATTCTTTATACTATCAATCATCATAATAAGGCGGAGCTTAGAATCGTACTTATAAACACGAGTATCAGAGGCCTGTATTTTCCTGATAATCATTCCATTGGTGTCATATTCTTCCTTAAGAGCCGTTTTGAATGCATTGACTGATGCGCCCGATTTTTTAATCTTTTCCTTGACTTTCAGGCTCTTCAGCAGCATAATCTCGCTCTTTGCCTGCGGAAATCTGATTTCGTCATACTGTCCGTAGGAGTATATGCTGAGTAGCATAAGAGAGTTGGTGCCCAGTATCTTTATTATGTTGAACATAGCTTTATTTCCGTTTATTACTTGCTTTTGGCTTTTTAGGTATAGAACTGCCTTTCTTGACAGGATAGGAGGCTTTCGCTTTAATCCCGTAATAGTCATATCTGTAGTATAGCTTCCTGTCTGTCTGTTTTTTATAGTTGAAATAGGTCTCTAAGTCCAGAAGTCCGTTTTTTAGATATGTTCTATTGATGACATAATTATAGTTGGGAGCCTCCTTATCTGTATAGCTTTCTGAAACAAGCTGACCATAATTATCATATTCAAAAGCGTAAGATCGGCTGTAGGTCTTGGGAATATAATTGAAGCCATTTTTTTCAGCTTCCGCATCGCCATAATTATCTACTATAGTGATATTCTTGGTTGAAACCCTTCCCTGAGAGTTATAAGTGTATATCGTAGAAGTTATGAGCTGCGCATAATTTGATTTAAGCTCAACTGTTTTGTCCAGTTCCACCTGTCCCAAGCTGTTGTAATCGACAGTTCTTGTGAAAATTGGCTTCCTTGCAGAATCATAATGAATTTCAGAAACAAGATTTTTCGCCAGACTATACTGGTAGATTTTCGTTAGATGAAGCTTCTTATTGTCCGAATATGATTCAACCAGCTGGCGGCTGTTCGGGATAAACTCAAATGATGACAGTTGATAATTGGATGTCAGATAAGAAATTGTACCGATACTGCTGTACTTGACATAAATCTGGTTTACCTGAAAGCTGGTTTTATTGAAGTATGAATCCAATCGTGCCTCGAATCTTCCATCTTTATCATATCTCAGCCAAGATGTAGTTTTGATGCCTTTAATCACCAATTTATGTCCCGCTGTATCTACAAAAGACGTCGAGAAGAATGTATCGTCGTCCTCTCTTCCCAGAATAGCATATTCGAGCTTAACCTTATTTTTCTTCAACAACCGAATCTGCTGATCTGTTTGAGGATGTAAAATTTCAGAATACTGAGCCTGAACCGAAAAAAAACCGAAGCAAAAAGCGCCTAAAAAGGATATTAATCTGACCTTTGATGAGATCATTGTATTTGATTTGGGGCAATAATAGTTATAATTATGCTAAAGTCAAGTTTTAAGCCAACTCATAGATTCTCAAAACGGTATTGACTCCCAACTTTTCCAAAGACTATTACCGCATTCTTGGAATTCCGATAAATAGCAGTGAAGCTATTATACGGAAGGCTTATCGTACGCTGGCGTTCAAGCTCCATCCGGATACTTCGGCAAGCACCTCCTATAATATCTACCGTTTTCATGAAGTGAAGGAAGCATTCTCTGTCCTGAGCAACAAGAATCTACGACGCCAATATGATGCAGTCCGGAATGCTAGAGTTGCCTCGCCGTATGGTATTCCTAAATTAGATGAAGAGCATTCTCCAAAATTTTCCCACTCAGCGCCTCCAGCACCCTCGCAAAATTCATCTGATCGGAAATTTCCAGTTTGGGCAAGAAATCTGATTTTGCTCCTGATTTCTATTATTATTGCATCTATTATATCTACCCTCGGACGATAATTTCTATTAGAATAATCTAAAAAAGAGTATAAGAAACCCAATCAATTCTAAAGTAAAACCTGAAGGATGGCAATACTATATCTTTGCAAAAAATATTGATGAGAAGGCTTTTTCTTATACTTACATCCATCGGATTGTGCTTTGTGCTGATAAATTGCACATCTCCAAAATCAGATGAGAACGTCCGGTTTGATCAGTTCAAGCTTTCCTTTGTAAATAATCTTTGGAAAATTTATCCTTCCTGGGCATTATCGCAAGGATATCATAAGTATGATTCTGTACTGCAAATTCCGGATAACAATTTCAGGAGAATGGAATTACAGTTCTGTAATATCTATTTAGACTCATTGAATGGATTTACTTCCAAATCGCTATCAAACTCTAATTCAATTGATTATCAAATCATAAAAAATCAGCTGGAAAGTCTGAAATGGAATGTGATGACCTTCAAGGAATACGAATGGAACCCATCTGTTTATAATGTCAGCGAAAGCTTCGCTTTGATCATTTCAGAAAATTATGCTCCATTGGATGAGAGACTGGCCTACCTTCCGCAGAGACTGGCTAAGGTACCGGCATATTTTGAAGCTGCTAAAAGAACGATTCACAAGCCGACTTTAGAGCATACTCAATTGGCTATAGCTCAGAACTCAGATGCCGCTAGCGTATTGGGGAAGATGCTGACGGACAGTTTGGAAAAATCAAAATTGCCTAAGGAAGTCAAAAATGATATTCTCAAAAAGGCTGAGTCTGCAATTGTTAGTATTAATGCTTATGTGAAGTTCCTG
>JBBRLW010000083.1:0-7752 GCA_038231115.1 Bacteroidia bacterium | reverse complement strand
TGACACATATCCGGCTGTGTGACAATCTCGATCAGCGGAACTCCGGCGCGGTTGAGGTCAATCAGCGAGGCAAAAGGATCAATATCGTGGATCGATTTACCTGAGTCTTCCTCGAGGATAATTTTATCCAGCCGAATTTCTTTGGAGCCTCCCTCCGCCGTGTGGATCATCACGGATCCTTCCGTACAAATAGGGTGAACAAATTGGGTTATCTGGTAACCCTTAGGCAGATCCGCGTAGAAATAGTTCTTGCGGGAGTAATAGCTGTGCTCGTGGATAACGCAATTACAGGCGATTCCCATTTTGACCGCCAGCCTCAGGGCTTCGATATTCGGCATGGGAAGCGTACCGGGATGTCCCAGAGAAATAGGACTGACCTGCGTATTAGGCTCCGATCCGTATTCATACGGATCAGGGCAGAAAGCTTTGGTTCGGGTGTTGAGCTGCGCATGGACTTCCAGTCCGATCACTGCTTCATATTTGGGATGCTCGTTCATCAGGATCAAAATTACAGCGCAGGGAAGAATATTGGTGGAGAAGAAAGTTGGGATGGTGGTCAGGGAAGGACTCAAAAAAATATTTGCCAATTTATTGATTTATCGAATACTTATACTACCTTTACATAATCAAATATAAAGCATGAACAATTTATTAATAAGCCTGTATAAGGAACATGATCTTCTCCTTGAGAAGCTCGAGAAGATTCGCGCCACTATCATCGCCTATGGCGGAGATATGCTAAAGGATCCCACTGCAAAGTATGAAAGCACTGATAGTGAAGCGGATTTGAATGAAATCCCTGCTGAGTATCCAAGCAAGGGCAAGGTAACCTGGAGAGCAAGAATCCTATATGTCCTAAAATCCGATGGCGGTTTTCTTTCAGCTAATGAGATTGCGATCCGAATTAAGGAAAATGAACCGGACTTGAACACGCAAAACATTGCTCAATTCTGCTCCGGAATGGCACTTAGGAGTGAAATTCAGGTAAATCGTAAAGAACGCGAGTATAAATATGCATCAAAATAAATTTAATTATGTAAACTTATAATAAAATAATATACTACCTTTGTAATCTAATCAATACTAATATGAAAATTGTTTTAATTTCATGCGCTTCAACGCAGCAAGTAGGAGAATTTCCTGCAAGAGTACTCTACAAGAGTCCACTTTTTAGACGTAGCCTCGCTTATGCAGAAGAAGTTTTGCAGCCAGACTATATCTACATAATATCTTCTCAATACCATGTTATTAAGTTGGATACAATGATTAAGAATTATGATGTTGCATTAAAGAGATTTACCAAGCTTCAGAAAAAAAATTGGGGCAAATTAGTAACGCAGCAGCTAAAAGATAATGGGCATAGCCTTGAAGAATCAGAGTTTACTATCTTAGCTGGCAAAGATTATGTGAATCCTCTTGCAGATCATCTTGCAAAAATTAATGAACCTTTGGAAGGAATGAGACATGGATTCAGGTTTCAGTTTCTCAATCAAGAATTAGCACAGCACCAAAATATCGCTAATGGATAGTTTATAGGAAGGACTTGGCTTCGTAAACCCGACATGCTATTATGCTGGAAATCAGCATTCCATCGTGCAGAGGCTTCCTAAAACTGTAAATGGGATCTTTCCGATGCTAACCCCCCTCCTCCTAATGGATACGATCTCCTCTGAGCTCGAGGCTCTGCATGATCTCGGCTTCCATGGTAAGGAACTCAGCCCAGCGGCGCATGACAATATCATCAGGCATGACGGATTTGGCGAGGTCAATAAAAAGGCGATAATGTCCGGCTTCGGAAATCATCAGCTCGTGGTAGAAGCGCTGTAATTCAGGATCGTCGAGATGCTCGGAGAGGACTTTGAATCGTTCGCAGCTTCGGGCTTCAATGAGGGCGGAGACGAGGAGCTTATCCATGAGCTGCATTTCCCGGGTTACATCTCCACGGACGCATTTCATCAGTCGGGCGACGTATTCATCATTGCGCTGCCTGCCTATACTGAGTCCCCGTCGTTTCATTTCCCGGATGACCATCCGGAAATGTCCCCATTCCTCGGTAATCACCGGACTGAGCATTTCGACAATCTGCGGAAAGTCATGGTATCGGATGATCAGCGTGATGCAGGTGGTCGCGGCTTTCTGCTCGCACCAGGCATGGTCGGTAAGGATCTCGCCGAGGTCGGCTTTGGTCATCTCTGCCCAGCGCGGATCGGTAGGCAATTGAAGTCCGAGGGTACTTTTATCAATCCTGGGGCTGCTCATCATGGATAGGGAAAAATTCGCGTTGGAGTAAGCTTTGAATCGTACAGGCACGTGCCGTGCGATAGTACAGGTCGGCGATGAGCTTCGCCAGCTGCTCGAGGTACAGCTGATCGGTCGCATCGAAGTAATTGATTTCAACTGAGTCCACATCCAGGACAAACCAGGCACGTCCGCGGAGGATGCCGGGCACAACAATTTCCGATGCGGTCTCGGCATGGCAGGCAATATATCCCGGGAAGAGGCTTACGTCAGGCACCATCTGGGTCTGGCGTTTGAAGGCTGCCGTACCGCATACGCCTTTTCCGAGGGTGATTTTAGTGCAGGCCGGAAGTCCGCAGAAAGGTCCGAGGCCGAGGTTTCCGTCTTCGCAGCGCAGATAGAGTCCGCACCAGAAATATCCCATTTCTTCTTTGAAGAGGCTCAGTATGTTGAGGACATTTCCTTCAACGGGAATATGCTCGTCAATCATGGCAGCGGCCTGCCTGAGGAGCATCCCGTAGCGATCTGCTTTGGAATCTGACATTATAAGGACTAATAGAGATCAAAGTTAGGACTAAAATTATGGACGGCGGGGACGTAATTTTGCCCCTCAGGCTTGCGTAGATACTCAATTGCTACGAAGTCTGTTTTTCAGCGCAATGGAATATCAATTCAGGGACATAGACCGCAAATGGCAGCAATACTGGGATACACACGAAACCTATAAGACCGATGAATCTTCGGGGAAGCCTCCCTATTATATTCTGGACATGTTCCCCTACCCTTCAGGTGCAGGCCTGCACGTAGGGCATCCGCTGGGATATATTGCTTCCGATGTGTTTGCGCGATACAAGCGCCATAAAGGATTTGAAGTCCTGCACCCGATGGGCTATGATGCCTTCGGACTGCCTGCCGAGCAATATGCCATAGATACGGGAAATCATCCGGCAAAGTTTACGGATGAGAGTATTATCAGATACCGCAATCAGCTAAAAATGATTGGATTATCTTATGACTGGTCGCGGGAAGTAAAGACCTCGGATCCGGAGTATTATAAATGGACGCAATGGATATTTATCCAGCTTTTCCATTCCTGGTATAATAAGGAGAGCGATAAGGCGGAAGCCATTGAAACGCTAATCGGTCAGTTTGAGGCCTCCGGGTCCCGTCATATTCATGCCCATGCGTCCCCGCACCCCGAATTCACTGCATCGGAATGGGCTGCAATGAGCGAAGAGGCGCAGCAGGAGATGCTTCTCCATTACCGGCTGGCCTATATAGCAGATTCCGAGGTCAACTGGTGTGAAGCACTGGGGACGGTATTATCCAATGATGAAGTTAAAGACGGTGTATCCGAGCGGGGAGGCTATCCGGTTATCAAGCGGAAAATGCAGCAGTGGTTTCTGAGGATCACGGCCTACGCCGAGCGGCTGATCAACGATCTGGCAGAAAAGGACTGGCCAGAGAATACGGCGGAAATGCAGCGCAACTGGATCGGTAAATCGGTAGGCGCAGAGCTGAATTTTGCTATACAAGGATTTGCAGAGCCGCTTGCAGTCTTCACGACCCGTCCGGATACGATATTTGGAGCAAGCTTTATGGTATTGGCTCCGGAGCATCCGATGGTGGAGATGATCACGACAGCAGATCAGGCTTCGGCCATAAAAGAGTATCAGGAGCAGGCAGCGCGTAAATCCGATCGGGAACGTATGGCCGAGACTAAAAAAGTCAGCGGAGCCTTCACCGGTGCCTATGCCATACATCCATTTACTAAAACTCCGATACCGATATGGATCGCCGATTATGTCCTGGCGGATTATGGAAAAGGCGCCATCATGGCCGTTCCGGCGCATGACTCCAGAGACTATGCCTTTGCGAAACATTTTAATCTTCCTGTAATTGAAGTCGTAGCCGGAGGAGATATATCCGAAGCAAGCTATGATGCCAAAGCGGGCAGGCTCATCAATTCGGGCTTTCTGGATGGACTCGAAGTAAAGGAAGCCATCAAACGCGCTATTGCGGAGATAGAAAGTCAGGGTCTGGGCTTTGGCAAGATCAATTACAGGCTCCGTGATGCCAATTTCAGCAGGCAGCGCTATTGGGGAGAGCCTTTTCCGATTGTCTATAAAAATAATATTCCCTATACCGTCCCCGAGGATCAGCTGCCGGTTGTGCTTCCGGATGTACAGTCCTATAAACCGACCGGCTCGGGCGAATCTCCGCTTGCAGCCCTGACCGACTGGGCGAATCTTCCTGATGGCTCCCGCCGCGAGACGAATACGATGCCCGGCTGGGCAGGATCTTCCTGGTACTTTTTACGCTATATGGATCCGCAGAATCAGGAGGCGCCGGTCTCCAAAGAGCGCGAGCAGTACTGGAAATCAGTGGACTTTTATCTGGGGGGATCGGAACATGCTACTGGACATTTGCTGTATGCACGTTTCTGGCAGCGCTTCCTTTACGACCGAGGCGTTGTTTCTACACCCATCGCCTTTAAAAAACTTTTCAATCAGGGAATGATTCTGGGCAGAAGCTCCATAGTATATCGCATCAAGGATACGAATACGTTTGTCTCATCGGGTTTGAAATCCGACTATGAGGTAACGGAAATCCATGTGGATGTGAATATGGTCGAGAATGATGTATTAGATCTGGAGCGATTCAAACGCTGGAGAGAAGAATATGCCTCAGCGGAGTTCATCCTCGAAGGGGGACAGTATATCTGCGGCGCATTGGTGGAAAAAATGTCCAAGCGCTGGTATAATGTTGTCACTCCCGATGACGTGATTGCCCGCTATGGCTGCGATGCCTTCCGGATGTATGAGATGTTTCTTGGGCCGATTGAGCAGTCCAAGCCCTGGTCAACCGAGGGCATAGAAGGGGTAGGAAGATTTCTCCGCAAATTCTGGAACCTCTTTCATGACCACAAAACAGGCTGGAAAGTCAGGAATGAGGCCGCTACGCCGGAAGAGCTGAAGATATTACACCGTACCATCAAAAAGCTGAATGAAGATATTGAGCGGTTCAGCATCAATACCTGTGTATCGAGCCTGATGATCTGTGTGAATGAGCTATCGGCGCTGAATTGCTCCAAACAGGATATTCTTAAGCAATTACTTGTCCTCATATCGCCCCTTGCGCCGCATATTGCAGAGGAGCTATGGCAGCAGATGGGTCATGAGGAAAGTATTGCCCGCGAAGCTTATCCGCAAGCAAATGAGGCCTATCTGGTAGAATCCAGCTTCAGCTATCCGGTGTCCATCAATGGAAAGCACCGCGCTAACATCGTTCTGCCGCTTGATATGTCATCTGCCGAGATACAGGAGCAGGTTCTCGCGCTGGAAGAGGTCATTAAATGGACGGGAGGTGCTACGCCGAAGAAAGTAATCATTGTCCCGGGGAAGATTGTAAACCTCGTTATTTAGATAGTTTTGGTAGAGTCAGAAAAAACGCCTAAAATTGAAAATCGAATCGTTGTGGAATCTTTTCACACGATTTTAGATTTGTGAGTATCTAAGAGCAACAGAACAATGAAAGCACATAGTCTAAATACGGCCTTCAACTTTGGAAGGTATGAAGGAAGAACTCTCGAAGATGTTTTTGCAGAGGATCCGGCCTACGTGGAAAAATGTATGGTATCGGTAGATGAGTTCGTCATTGAGGAGCGCTCTCTGGCCAAGCTGATGCAAAATAATCCGGAAACGGAACTGGGTCAGGAGGCGATCGATAATAACCTGACGAAGTTAGACACGATCCTCGATGTGGACGATGACGATACGTTCCTGCGTCTGGATGATGACACCGATGCCAACTACGAAGACCTCGAAGCATTAGATCCGACGGGCATCACCGGACGCAAGCGCAGCCATAATGCCGATGACGAGTTCGGCATCGATGCCGACGAAGAAGACTGGGGCGACATGGACGACTACGACGACAGCCGCGACTCGGATAACATCCAGGCGGACGATATATATTAGGAATAGTCTACAACCGTAATATGAGAACAGGGCATTATGAATATAAATTATTCTTAGTGCCCTGTTCTTAGTTACAGGCTACCTCACCCTACTCTTCGCTGGCTTTGTACTTCAGATAGTCAGCGAATTTGTCCAGGACGAGCATGAAGATGTTCTCGCGGGCTTCGCGGGTCCAGCCGGCGATGTGGGGCGTAATGAGGACCTTGCCGGAGTCGAGCAAGTCTCTGAGGAGGCGTTCTTCTTCGGGCGTGTAGGTCTCGAGCTTTTCGTTCTCTAATACGTCCAATGCAGCGCCGAGCAGCTTACCCGAGCGGATCCCATCGAGCACGCTCTGTGTGCGTACTACCTTTCCACGAGAGGTATTGATGAGGTAGAAAGACTTGCGGCATTTGGACAGGAATTCATCGTCCACGAGATACTTCGTCTCTACATCCAGCGGAACGTGTAGGCTAATAATATCGGCGCGACGCTGAATCTCCTCCATAGTAGATTCCCTGACCTGCATGGTTCCGTAGCCCTGCTTATATTTATCGTAGACCAATAGCTCGGCTTCAAATCCGGAGAGCTTCCGCGCCATCGCCTGGCCGGTATTCCCATATCCGATGATCCCGATCGTTTTGCCCTTGATCTCCGTGCCCTTGTTGGACTCGCGGTGCCAGTGCCAGCGCTTTAGCTCCTCAAAGGAGCGTGGAATATGATTGATCAGTCCGAGGAGCATTCCGATGGCATGCTCGCCGACGGCATCCTTATTGGCCTCCGGAGAGTTGATAACGAGGATACCTTTTTCTTCCGCATAGGCCAGATCCACATTATCCAGTCCGCTGCCCGGGCGGAGAATATATTTCAGGCGTGATGCCCGATCAATATACTCTTTGGTCAGATAGATATAGCTGTTGATGACGATTCCGTGGAACTGTTCAATCATCTCCCCCAAGGCTTCATTGGTCAGCTCGGGATAATAGACGACCTCAAAGTGCAAATCGTCAAAGCCCTCCAGAAAACGCTCGGGGACGTTATCCGTCACGAGGAATTTCTCTTTGTCGGGCTGCATTCCATATTCAAATACCGTAGCCATAGTCAGAATTAAAGAGCAAATTTAAGGGGATATCTCAGCTGGTCTAAAAAAAAAGCCCCGAATCCTTGGGGAAAGATTTCGAGGCTTTGCAAACACAACATTAAAAAGAAGGATACTCGGGGAGAGCACCACAACTGATTTGGTAATGACAAAGCTATCTTGCCCGAGGTAGCGAAACAATCCCTGAAAACCGGTATTTTTCACTACCTGTTTTCAGGGATGCCCATTTGTATTGTATCGAGATTTACATAGTAAAGTTATTGATTACGTGCAATTTGCCTTAGAATGACAGTTCTGGCACGGTAAGATTTCCTCCTACTCGACTTGGAGGTCATAAAGCGGAATTTGCTCATTATCAAATTTCCACACCACAGAGAAAGATGCAGAAAGCCTCAAACAAAAAAGCCCCGAAGTGTATACTTCGGGGCCTTCAAAATTTATTCAATTCAGTATCTACTT
>JBBRLW010000082.1:0-7758 GCA_038231115.1 Bacteroidia bacterium | reverse complement strand
TTTTTATTATTGATATGTACAAATTTAAGATTTAAGTATTCCTACTCTTGGTTTCGGTCTGCTAAATAGTCCCGAACCACCCGATAAACCGACAACGACATGCTCGCCCTGACGAATCATTCCGTTACTCTTGCCATTCATAGTTAAAAGGCGTACTTTAACTTCTTTAGGCTCGTATAAAATCTTTCTGGACGTTTTTCCATCCTTATCTACAGTTACTACCACAGGAACCGCCTTTTTATAGGAATTCATGGTTTTGATATCATACGCATCGTAATTGTTGTCAATGTTTTTACGATTTTCATTGAATATAAAGCTCAGGTTATCACCTCTTCGCGTAAGGATATATGAATTCATAATCCCTCCATCATTAGCAGTGATCTGACGTTTTGGAATATCAGCCAGCCAGCCGATTTTACCATCACCATCCACATTAGCTATGAGGATATGATGACTGTTATAGTAGTATGTAGTACGCGAATTACCTTTAGAATCAGTAGTAGTTACGACATTAACAAACTGGTCTTCTGCAACAAGATATACTCCGCCTTTATCGCCTTCTTTAGGAATAAATTGCTTAATCACATAGTTTTCGCCCACTCCCCTATTTCTGGAAAAAAAGCCTTTTTTTCCATCTTTGGTGCCACTTGCTGCATCAATAAATGCCTGGCTGAAATCCTTGGTACTTTTTTTCTTGATTACGTTTGCCTTCGTATCAAAAGATAAGTAAAACATCCCTTTGATGTAATCATGATTTCTGTCCTTTTCTCTATAGAATCCCGCAACAATCAGCTCATCCTTTCCATTTTGTTTGAATTTGATATCCGCCACTTCATATCCCTTTAATTTGAGGTCATATTCTTTAACCTTATTGTTGCTATTCGGAGAGATACTGATAAGATCGTAATAGAACTTATCTTCACCTTTTTCACGATCGCTTTTTGGAATGGCAACCTTCGCAAGCATGAAAATATCATTATCTGCATCCAGCTCTATACTTTCAAGCGTGAAATCTTTATCTCTATACGGCATAGTGGCTGTAAATTTATTGAGGGCAGTAAATTTATCATCATATATACGATAGCTGATCGTTTCTCCAGCATATTTATCAAAGGCAGGAAGAATCACCAGTGCCCATTTCATGCTGTCAATAGATGGCTGCATATAAAATGTCCCCTGCTTGCGCTTTTTCAGTGCCGGACAGTCGCCGAGAAGGGTCATCTTACCCTGAACTTTCCCATCGCTGCCATATTTCTGGACATAAAACGCAGTGCGGTCATTATCCGGCTGATACTGTGTCAAAAATTGATAGATAGTGCCTCTCACAAGCATACGCTGTTGAATCGTAAAGCGTTTCTCTTCTCCTGAAGCTCCATTTGCAATAATAGGAAGCTCTACTTTACTCTGGAAAGCAAGATCTTTGGTTGAAAAAGTGGTCAGGTAAGGAAGAGGATTTCGGCGTGATCCCTCGTTTACGATTGTGTAAATCTGGTTATTGTAGGAACCAAGATATTCCCCAAATTCGTGATACTGCTTCTTATCAAGCGGTTCTGACCATTGGACTGATTGAGCCAATAAAGGTATGGATGATCCAGCCAGACATAAGATTGAAAGCATGGCTTTCAGAAGATGTTTTTTTGTATTGAACATTCTGTTTGAAGTTTGCAGCAAAGCTAATCGTCAGTATTGTATAAAATCACAACTTATGAGAAGGTATTCTATTTCTTCCGCTTTCCTGAATTAGATTTGAACCGTATATTTGCCCGTCAAAATAGATATGAAAAGCTTAGAATTCAGCGTTACTAAAGTAGTATTAATGGTTCTCATGGTCCTTGTTCAGACGACAGGACATGCACAGAAAAAATCTAAAGATACTGATTCCGACGGAGCCATCCGGGTATTTACCGATGAAGATAATGCGAAGCTCCAAACCAAGCGAAAAGGATCAAAGACTAATAAAAAGCTTTTGGAAGGTTACGGAGACCGGAATGTAATTGACATCAATCTTGCTTTATTAGGTCGTGGATACCTCGGCATAGGCTATGAGCGCCTGCTAAACCATTATTTTGCCATAGAAATAAATGGTGGATTCACTTATCGTGATGCTGTTTTTGAAACATTTAATCTTCCACATCGCTATACCAGCAGCCTCAATAGTAATGTGGCATATACTACTGACCTGGGTGCAGGCGCTTATGCCTGCCTACAGATTTATCCTCATGGTACGAGAGATTTTGATGGAATCTATTTTGGTCCTCTACTGAGATATTTCAATTATAACATTACAGGAACAGTAAGCCCCGACGTATTTCAGACCTTTTCTCCCGTAAAAGTGGACGCATCCTATAAAATGACTGATTTGGGCATCATTCTGGGAAATCATACCTCAGGTTTTGAAAATGACTTTATATCGAATGTGTACGTAGGGCTGGGACTTCGCTTCTCAACCATTAATGAGGTCGGGTACTTTGATGCTGCTACGCAAAAACCCGTATCCAGTGGTAACGGACAAGATCCTGTATATCCTGGAGTAGTAACTACGAAAAAGCCCCTTCCGATATTCTTCCTCGGATATACCATAGGTATATCCCTCTAAGAGAAGGTTTATCTACCCTATATCCCGAAGGCAGATTTGATTCTGTCCACGTAGTCGAGCTTTTCCCAGGTGAAGGTCTCGAACTGTTTCGGCACATCTCCGACCATAACAGTCTTGATTCCTGGCTGACGTCCCATGTGTCCGTATGCTGCTGTCTCGGAGTATATCGGCGTTTTGAGATTCAGACGCTTGATAAGTGCTGATGGACGCATATCGAATAAGCCTTTGATCTTATCCGCGATATCTCCATCTGTAAGGACATTCCCCTGTGCGTCTTTGACTTTCGCGGTGCGGAAGGTTGTCAGATTTAATCCGACCGGATCTGCTACTCCGATGGCGTATGCAACCTGTACCAGAACCTGATCGGCGATTCCGGCTGCGACAACATTCTTCGCAATATGACGTGCAGCATAGGCCGCAGATCTATCTACTTTGGAAGGGTCCTTTCCAGAGAACGCTCCGCCACCATGTGCACCACGTCCGCCGTAAGTATCTACGATAATTTTACGTCCGGTAAGACCTGTATCACCGTGCGGACCTCCAATCACGAATTTGCCCGTCGGGTTGATCAGATAACGGATATCATTAGTAAACATGCCCTGAAGGCGTACGGGAAGCAATGCTTTAACACGCGGAATCAGCACATTCATAATATCCTCACGGATTTTGTCCTGCATCTGCTTTTCTGCGGCGGCTTTACCGGACTCGTTTTCTGCCATTATAAACTCATCGTGCTGGGTCGAAATAACGATGGTCTCAATGCGTATAGGCTTCTCATCATTATCGTACTCAATCGTCACCTGTGCTTTGGCATCCGGACGCAGGTATTTGACCTGTGTATTCTCGCGGCGTATCTCAGCCAGCTCTCTAAGAAGCAGATGGGATAATTCGAGCGTTAAAGGCATGAAATTATCGGTCTCGTTAGAGGCGTATCCGAACATCATTCCCTGATCTCCGGCACCCTGTTCTTCTTCAGAAGCACGTACCACACCCTGACGGATGTCCGGTGACTGCTCATGAATGCAATTCATAATTCCGCAGCTGACAGCATCAAACTGATACTCAGACTTGGTATATCCTATTTTGGTGATGGTAGCACGCGTAACTTCATTCAGATCAAAATGCAGCTTGGCATCGCGGTGGATCTTGATTTCACCGCCAACGATAGCTAATCCTGTGGTGACGAAAGTCTCACAGGCTACTTTAGCCTCAGGATCATGTGCCAGGATGGCATCAAGTACGGCATCCGATATCTGATCGGCTACTTTATCCGGGTGGCCTTCAGATACTGATTCAGATGTAAAGAGATATGACATTTCTTAATATATTAAATTTGATGCCTTTTCAGGCGGCAATTGATATTGGGGGCAAAGGTAGGAATTTCCCCGAAAGGATTTAAAAGATTCGGACGTTAATAAGCCCTTCGGATTGGAATCATCTGCCAGCGGCGGGAAATTCACGGAAAGGGAAGCTATCCAGCCAGGAATCCGGAGAAAGGTTGAACACTTCTACCGAGGGATAGTATTTCCGGATGGCTTCGGCGTACTTCTGATACTGCACAAATACGTTCATCGACGCGAGGTGGATACTGATTACATCTTTCCATGAATTGGTATCCGAGGCATTCTTGCGGATATCTTTGCTGGTATCATAAAAGTGTGTGACATTCTTCCGGAAATCGCGCATAATCGTGTGATCGCAACCGAGCAGATTGATTTCCGAGTATCCCATATATAATAGCACCGGTAAGATCATCAGCGGCCCCGTCTGAGGGCCAAGCACGGGCTTGCGCAGATCAATTTTCCCGGGAATGATATTAGGCTGCAGATTCAGATAATAGACTTTTCTGTTAACAAAAATTTTATTATCCTGTATTAAATCATAATCCTGAAGGCCAAGCACCATATTAGTCTCTTTGGGGAGCAGAGAATCCGCCTGATGGAGCCAGTCCACAAAATTCTCTTTGATCAGCGGCGGATGCCAGGGAGCGAAGAAGTGTAGCTTGGGCTTCAGCAGATTCAGATCGGGATGCAGGAAAAAGTTACTGACTGAAAAACAGTCTTCGCCCTCCAGCAATTCCAGATTCTGCTCCCTGAGTGATGGGCCGGTGGCGATCATATAGCAGCGCTTGCCTGATCCGGTATTTAACAGCGCTGTGTTACTATTCAGCACATTCCGATGCGGGACTGTGCTTCCTTTATAGCCTGCATAAAGGCTCAGCAGCTCTTCATATAGGAAAGGCGGCAGCATCCGCCGGCTCAGGCTTGTATTAGCATTACTCATCTGATGCCTTGCGGGGCTGGCGGAGCATAAAGTTGCAGATATCCCGCACGGCACCTTCCCCACCCCGCTCCGAGGCAATATAGTGCGATACAGACTTAATTTCATCCTCGGCATTTTGCGGACAGGCAGCGAATCCGGCACGTTCCATACATTCCAGGTCGTTGAGATCATCTCCGAAGAATGCCGTCTCGTGCCAGGCGATGCCTTCTTTCCGGAGAAAATCCTCCAGAAAAGTGAGCTTATCCTTGACTCCGGTGTAACAGTCTTCGATTTTGAGCTTGCGGGCTCGGGCACGGACAATCTCGATATCTTCACGGGTCAGGATCATAATTCTGATCCCGAGCATATCACGGATCAGCTCCAGCCCTTTGGCATCTCGGGTATTGAATCGCTTCATAAAGTCACCCTCGGCAGTGTAATACATACCTGCATCGGTCATGGTGCCGTCAATATCAGTAACTGCCAGGCGGATATGAGCCACGCTATCATGCGCCTGCTTCATTTCCCGGGCACGGATGATCTGTTCAATGACTGTCCAGTCCTGAGGCTCATCAATTTCAAGCGCGGTGGATTCATCCATTTCATAGATGGAAATATTGCCTCCAAGACGGCATTGCAGCTGCTCAAGGATCCGGCGGGAAGTGAAATAGAAGGCGCCATTTTCCATGAGATAACCCTCAAAATCCTGACGGCGCGGACGGCGCATCGGGTCATAATTGATCGGCTCGCCCTCCGGAGTCCAGAAAAATCGCTTGGTCCGGACTGCGGTCAGCATGGAATCAGCATTATCTATCTGATACTTATTATAGGCCTTCCGGAAATCGTCGGGACTGACCAGAGGTGAAGTCACCTGAATGGTGCAGAGCACATCGAAAGCATTATGATGCATTGCATGTAGCATCACCCCCTCGGTGGAAGCGGTATCGGTAGCCAGCTCATCCGGTCGCATCAGCACCTCGATGCCGAGTTCCGGATGCTGTGTTACAACCGAGGCAATTTCATAAGAATCAGTGGAAACAATAATTCTTGAAAAAACACCGGAAGCAGCGGCAGCCTCAATGGCATACATACACAGCGGCTTTCCAGCCAGCAGATGTATGTTCTTTTTTGGTATGGACTTGCTCCCCCCTCTCAGAGGGATGAGCGCGATAACTTCAGGCTCAGTTTTCAACTTTACGCTTGAGTTTTTTGCGCTGAACGGCCTCAATATCCAGAATTTCCTTCGGCTTGTGCGTCAGGGCTTTGAAGACATTACGGACATCTCTGGAAAGGCGGCGCATACCATCCGGCTCGAGGCTGGCGGCATGATCGGTACCTTTTGCGGTACGGTCAAGTGTAAAGTGACGCTCAAATACGGTAGCGCCCAGAGCTAATGCACCGATATCTGCGGCGATACCAAGATGATGCCCTGAAAATCCGATCGCTCTGACCTTGCTCGCAAAAGAATCGCGGATGCGCTCGATTTCCAGCAGACAGATATCCTCGAAAGGTACCGGATACCCGGAGGTACAGGAGTACAGGACGATATCCTTTGCACGATTGCGGTCTTCAAAGTATTTGATGATCTGCTCTTCCTCTTTGTGGGTCGTCATGCCCAGGGAAATATGTATGTCTCCGTTGTAGTTATCAATCAGATAGTTATATACATCGTAATCGAGGTTACAGGCGGAAGGAATCTTGATGAATTCCGGATTAATCTCTGTAATCTGTTTGGCCGAGGTCAGGTCCCAGACAGAGGTGGAGTACGTCATACGCTCCTTTTCCGCCCAATCCTTGAGCTGGGAATGCTGCTGCACATCAAATTCGAGAAACTCACGATGCGCACCATAAGTATCGCCGTATGAATTCATCGGATTGGGGTGTGGCGCATTGTACTCGGCTTCGCTAAGAAGCTCACGGTTAGTACGTTTTTGAAATTTAACCGCGTCCACCTTGCAAAAAGTGCCCGCGACTTTGATCAGCTCCTCAGCGAGGAGCATCTGTCCCATGTGATTACATCCGATTTCCGCGATCACGTAGGGCTGGGAATAGTCTATAGAAGAAGCCATATTGGTAGCAAATTACGTTAAAGCGAAGGGTTTGCAAAATGATTGCCAAGCGGAAATTCAGACACTGTATCTGGCTTCCTGACTGTAGCTTCCGGACAAATCATTGAAAGCCGTATCAGGGAGAAGATTACCGCGCTAACTTCGTAGTGCAACAGATTTGGGTTATTGGTATGAAAATTAAGGTCAGTGAATTGCTGGAAAGCCTCAGGGCGGAACAGCTATCTATCCTTCGGGAGGCGGAAGTACTGCGTACAACTTCGAAGGAAGCCCTTGAGCGCAAGCCTGCTCCGGAGCGCTGGAGTGCTGCGGAGTGCCTCGAGCACGTCAATATCGGAGGCGCATACTATATTACAGGTATGGAGCGTGCCATGCGGGAAGATCTGCACCCAAAATCAGTGGAAAGCTATACGGAAGGCCGCGTCGGTGGATTCATGGTCAAAGCCTTGAGTCCGGATGCCCAGGGCGGAATCAAGGCGATGAAGAATCCGAAGAGCATGGATCCCAGACCTATGCATCTGCCACATGATATAGTAGAGGAATTTATCGGACAGCAGACCGCCATTCTGCAATTGATCGAATCCTCGGCAACGCGGGATCTGGGCAAGTTGACCGTGCCGCTGACCGTAGCGAAGTTTATCAGGCTCCGCCTCGGAGATGTGCTGCGGATCAATGTTGTTCATGCACGCCGTCACCTGAATCAGGCCTTAAGAGCTTTGCAGGGCAAATAGCTGAGGAAGAAGCAAAGAATATCCTGTGCGGCTACTATCTAATCAGTTCATATTATAGTAAGGCAGACAATTTGAATCAGGCTATTCTAACGCTCCCCTATAG
>JBBRLW010000081.1:0-8028 GCA_038231115.1 Bacteroidia bacterium | reverse complement strand
TGTCCGTATTTACCTGATTATCCGTACCTGCGCCTGCCAATGAATCATTAATGTATATTTCCGATAAAGATTTTGATACCGCTGCATTTAAAAAAACGGAATGAAAGCCCAAATGATCCGATTTTCCGGAAGAAACGACATTAACTCCGTTTTTGGCATGGGAAAGATATCCGCCATAGTCTAATAAAATATGTCCGCTGGCTCCTCCTACTATCGTACTGAGGTTGGCATAGTTGTCAACATTAACCACAGCAATAATGCAGTAGTCTTTACTAACCGGAAATTTCTTGGGACCGTTGAGGGTATAGGTCTTTCCGTCAAAATATAGCGTGCTAAATCCGTCCGGAGATTTGGTGAGCTTCGGACGAAATGAAGCGGTGGACTGAGTGACATCGTTTTTGTTCCCGCTTCCATCAGCCCATTTGCTGACATTTCCTTTGGAATCCAGGCTGAGGCCTGAATCAGCTTTCAACCATAATATCTGGTTGGTGCGGCTTATTTGCGCCAAAGCAGAACCACCCTGCGCAATCATGCTGAACATCACAAGGCCTATAATGTAGATATTTTTCAATACAATGCAGTTTAATCAAAGTTAAGGCACTATATCCCAATTTGAACTATTAATTTCGGTCAGCGTTGAGATTCTAACGTCTAAACATAGGATCAAAAATGAAAGCAGTCGTTTTTCCTAAGCCAAAGAATATGCGCGTTGACAAAGCCGCAGATAGGTATGAGATTTTCAACAAAAAACAAGACAACTGTGTAAAAGTTGTCATGAAACCTTAAATATAAAAAAGATGAAAAACCAGAATAAATACACTCCCGGAGAGATTATGATCAAGGGAGAAGACTATTTCTACGTCGCTCCGGGCGTATGGGGAATGAAAGTCCTCTTTGTGAATGTCTATATTGTTGAAATACAGGCTGATCAATGGTTCCTGGTCGACTCAGGTCTACAAGGCTCTGCCGATAAGATCATCCGGATGGCAGAGTCTATATTCCATAAAGGCACCAAGCCGATGGCCATTGTGCTGACTCATGCGCATTTCGACCATGTCGGTGCACTGGATGAGCTTCTCAAAAAATGGAATGTACCGGTGTATGCCCATCCGCTTGAGATACCGTACCTCGAAGGCATGTCTTCTTATCCGCCACCAGATCCATTGGTCGGTGGAGGGCTAATGTCCCTAATGTCATGGACCTTCCCGCGTAGTCCCATTGACTTGGGACCTAAGGTTATTCCCATGCATGCCGATGGCATCATCCCCGGAATGGATGGCTGGACCTTCTTTGAAACGCCTGGGCACGCACCCGGACAGGTTTCCTTTTTTAGGGAAGAAGACCGCGTACTCATTGCCGGTGATGCTTTTGTAACTACCGATCAGCAATCCCTTTACTCGGTCGTTACACAGAAGAAGGAGCTGAACGGTCCTCCTAAGTATTTCACCATTAATTGGAATGATGCGCATCGTTCGGTGCAGCTAATAGCCCATCTGCATCCCAATGTTGCCGCTACCGGTCATGGAAAGCCGATGTTTGGCAAAGAGCTCCGCCATGGACTTGCCCGCCTGACCCGTCACTTCCAGGATTTGGCCGTTCCCCGGCATGGACGCTATGTGGATGATCCTGCGCTTGCCGATGAATCGGGAATAATATATGTACCTGATTCTAAGGTCAGCCCTGAGCTGGTTGGTGTTATCACCCTCCTTGCCGGAATGGCCGCCTTAGCTATTATCTGGGCAATTAAGCCTGGGAGAAGTTCAATCAACAAGTCAGGAGGGTTAGAATAATATCGACTGGATATTGATCCCATAAATCAAAAAAGCCTGATTGTTAACAATCAGGCTTTTTTTGATTTTACCAAATGAATAGGTAATCTTGTATTGCTGTATACCTCCCACTTTTCGACATATTATATTTTACTTTGCCTCAGCAATTCGATTTAGTTTATTAAAGTGATCCAATAATATTAAGTACTGGTTTAGTAATTGCTAAACTTTATGTCTAAGTTTGCGTTTATACCATTAGAAAGTACTAGAATTGGGAGCCGCCCTTCAGTGTACGCACTCGAAATTGGAGGCACATGCCAGTTTGCTGATTTTCTTGGAATAAAGCTTTCTGAGCCTCAGTATCGGGATGAGATGATTTCGATACTGAGGGTAATTGAGCAATTCTCTAATATGAAGATGATTCCAAAAACTCGTTTTCGTGATATTACGCCAAAAGGTAATTCTATAAAAGAATATGAGTTTAAAAAGCAGGCTATTAGGATCTATGCTGCTAAAATTTCAAATTTGGGAGCACTAATCATTTTCGCTAGCAGCGACAAGGATAGTCAAGCTCGAGACATTAAGAACTTCCAAAGAACGAAATCTCAACTGATAGCTGAAATTGGGAATAAGAATCCGCATACATTTATTACAAATACAAACATCAAAATATGATTACAAGAGAGCAATTATTGAGAGAGCCAGCTTATTGGACTGAAGATTTGAAGCTCAGTTTGTTTGAGATGCTTGAAACTTACAGACAGCAGAACCAGCTCAGCAGAAAAGAGCTTGCAGACAAGCTCGGCTACTCTAAAGGATATATCAGCCAGATATTGAATGGCAACTTTGACCATCGACTTTCGAAGCTGGTCGAACTGGCAACGAAGCTGGGCATGGTTCCGGTATTAAAGTTTGAAACAGTAGAGCGTTATATGGAAATAGAACAGACGCAAGTCTTGCAAAGAACCAATGTGATTTCAACATCTACTATGCTAAATGTGAACTTAGTAAAAGATTATCAGGTACAGAGTAATCCGGTTTATCACTCCTCAATGGAAAGTGACAATGTGCGTTATTTAAGAATTGCAGCATAAATGGACAGGCTTAGTTTTAGCTACTTGCAAATCAAAGAGCAGGAATTCTATAGTTCTGCTTTAAATATGGTAAATGCTATTCAGCAAGGTATAAAAAAAGTTCAAATAGATACTAATACCGTCCTGTATGCCACACAAGATGGAAGTAATATATTGACACTAATTTTCAATATTGAATTTACTGTTGAATCAGAAGAAAAAGATAAACAGCTTCTAACAAGCATTGCCCTTGAGCATATTTTCAATGTGGCTGAGCTTGAAAATAATATTCGCGATCTAAAGGATAAAAAAATTCCTGATTACGTAGAAATCCTTGCGAGCATAGCTTATTCGTCAACAAGAGGGTATTTAACAGCAAGAAATTATGGATCACCGATCCAATCTTATCTTTTACCAGTTGTTGAGCCATCTGCATTAGTTAAAGGTCTAAATCTGAATTCCTCTCTTTCGGAATCCATTTCATAGCATGGTAAAGTACACACGAGTTGAAGGAGCCATAAATAAAAAAAAGCCTGATTGTTAACAATCAGGCTTTTTTTAGTACACCGTAGGGGAATCGAACCCCTGTTACCAGAATGAAAATCTGGTGTCCTAACCCCTAGACGAACGGTGCCTTTGGTTTAAAGTGGTGCAAAGGTAAATCCATTTTGCTTGATACCAAATATTCAGAGGCAAAATATTTTTTAGCTACCTTTGCACCACATTTAAACGCAGATTATATGTCTAACATCAAAGTAGCCATCAATGGTTTTGGCCGGATCGGGCGCCTTTCCTTTAAGGTGCTCAATCAAAAGTCTAACGTGGAGGTAGTCGCAATCAACGATCTGACTGACACTAAAACGCTTGCTCATCTCCTGAAATACGATTCTGTCCACGGCAGATTCAACGGTACCGTCACCCACGATGCGGAAAACATCATTGTTGATGGAAAGAAGATCCGGGTATATGCTATCAAAACGCCATCTGAGCTTCCATGGGGAGATCTGGGTGTGGATGTAGTATTAGAGTCAACAGGCCGCTTTACAGATAAAGAATCTGCCGGGGGACATATTACTGCCGGAGCTAAAAAGGTCGTTATTTCGGCGCCTGCAACCGGTGAAATGAAAACGATTGTTCTCGGTGTCAATGATGCGGATTTAGACGGATCAGAGGATATCCTCTCCAACGCTTCCTGCACCACCAATTGCCTCGCTCCGATGGTCAAAATTCTTGACGATAACTTCGGAATCGAAAGCGGATTCATGACGACAATACATGCCTATACTGCGGATCAGCAGCTACAGGATTCTCCGCATAAAGACCTTCGCAGGGCACGTGCTGCCGCTCTTTCTATCATTCCAACCAGCACCGGAGCCGCCAAGGCTATCGGATTGGTCATGCCTCACCTGAAAGGAAAGCTGAACGGAAACTCTATGCGTGTTCCTATTCCGGATGGATCCATCACTGACTTTACCTGTACGGTTCGTAAACCCGTTACAGTTGAAGAAATCAAGGCTGTATTTAAAGCAGCTGCCTCCGGACCTATGAAAAATATCCTGGAGTACACCGAAGATCCTATTGTATCTATCGATATTGTAGGAAATACGCACTCCTGTATATTTGATTCTGAATTGACGATGGTTATCGGTCAGACAGTGAAAGTAGTCGGATGGTACGATAATGAGTACGGATATTCAAATCGTGTTGCTGATCTGATGGAAAAAATTGCTCTTACGCAAAACAAGGAAGCCGTTACAGCTTAAGCCAGGTTCGGAAATAAACTATCAAAGCCGCTGATTGTCAAAAATCAGCGGCTTTTCTATTTACTGCGGAGTATGGTATAATCCACCAGCTGTCTCAAAGAAATCTTATAGGCACTTTCCGGGAATGCATCCAGCAAAGCGAATGCTTCAGAACGAAATCTATCCATGGTTGACTCTGCATAGCCGATCCCACCCTGATCCCTTACAAAATCATAGATATACCGGAGATTCTCTGTACCCGTATCCGATTTACGGATCATGGAGACGATTTTCTTGCGTTCTGTCTCCGTTGAATGAGCCAGCGCATAGATCACCGGAAGCGTCAGCTTTTTTTCCTTGATATCGGTGCCGGCAGGTTTGCCCGAGTCCGATTGACCATAGTCAAACAGATCATCTTTGATCTGGAAAGCGATCCCAACTTTTTCCCCAAACTGCCGCATCAGCTCTACTTTTTCCGGATCATCAATAACGGATTTGGCGCCCATGGCACAGCAGCTTGCAATCAGAGAAGCAGTCTTTTTCTGAATGATATCAAAATAGACGGCCTCGTCGAAGTTCATTTTTCGGCTTTTTTCAAGCTGAAGCAATTCTCCTTCACTCATAGCCCTTACGGCACTCGAGGATATCTGGAGCAGATCATAATCGCCATTGTCAACCGATAGCAGCAAACCCCGCGATAGCAGATAATCGCCGATGAGCACGGCTATCTTATTCTTCCATAGAGCATTAATGGAAAAGAATCCCCTACGCTCCAGAGAGTCATCTACTACATCATCATGAATCAATGTCGCAGTGTGGAGCAGCTCTACCAGACTTGCGCCTCGGAAGGTGCGCTCGGAAATAGGTCCGCATACTCCGGCAGATAAAAATACAAGGATAGGCCTGATCTGTTTACCCTTACGCTGGATTATATAATTCATCACCCGATCCAAGAGTGCGACCTTAGTACGCATGGAATCCCTGAATTTGACCTCAAATTCCTCCATTTCCTTGCGGATTGGCTGTTTGATCTCTTCGAGGCTAATACCCATACGCGCGCAAAACTACAAACTATTGAGGCTTTTTATAACTTCGTCCCATGAATGAACTTCAAAAGCTCATAGAGGAGTATTTTGAAAATCAGCACCTTCTCAAAGAGGAGCTGACTCAGAAGCATATTCGCGATGTTATCCGAATGGTCAATGATGGGGAGCTGCGTGTAGCAGAGCCGCTTGCAGAAGGATGGAGAGTCAATGAATGGGTAAAAAAAGCCATTCTGATGTATTTCCCCATCCAGCAGATGCAGGTCATGGAAGCCGGTCCGATGCAATTCCATGACAAGATTCCGCTTAAGAATGATTATCAGGAGCGTGGAGTGCGGGTTGTCCCTCATGCTATTGCCCGCTATGGATCCTTCCTCGAGCGCGGCGTGATTATGATGCCTTCGTATGTAAATATCGGAGCTTATGTAGGCTCTGGTACTATGGTGGATACATGGGCAACAGTCGGAAGCTGTGCACAGATCGGAAAGAATGTCCACTTAAGCGGAGGTGTTGGTATTGGAGGTGTGCTCGAGCCGCTTCAGGCCAGTCCGGTGATTGTTGAGGATGGGGCATTCCTCGGTTCACGATGCATCGTAGTAGAGGGCGTAAGGATAGGAAAAGAAGCTGTCCTGGGCGCTAACGTGGTTCTGACAGCCTCTACTAAAATAATTGACGTAACCGGATCAGATCCAATTGAATCCAAAGGCTTTGTACCTGAGCGCTCGGTAGTTATCCCCGGAACCTATCCCAAATCATTTCCTGCCGGCATATATCAAGTGCCTTGTGCCCTGATCATCGGAAAAAGAAAGCAGTCCACAGATCTGAAAACTTCTCTCAACGAGACCCTGCGTCAGCATGATATATCGGTCTAATATCAGTAGCATTTGAGGATTCTTATTGTTCAGACGGCTTTCCTTGGGGATGTAATTCTTGCTACTTCGCTTATTGAGACAATCCATCGGGAATTTCCTGATGCCGAGCTATATTTTCTGCTCCGGAAAGGCAACGAGTCGCTTCTTATCAATCATCCTTTCCTAAAAGAGGTGTTAATATGGAATAAATCTGAAGGCAAGATCAAATCTCTAATGGGTATTATCTCAAGGGTTCGCTCACTGAAATTTGACTGGCTCATCAATCTGCAGCGATTTTTTTCGTCTGGACTAATTACGACCATGAGCGGAGCCGGTCGTACAGTCGGATATGATAAAAATCCCCTGAGCGCATTGTTCAGCCATGCTTATCCCCATAATTTGGGAAACAAGGAGGATCAGATTTTTAGCCATGAAATTGACCGTAATGCTCGGCTGTTAGTTCCTTTAGTCAAGGTAGATACTCCGGAAAAGCCACGGTTATATCCCTCTATCACTGATTTAGAAGTAGCTAATAGTCTGAAACCAAAGCGTAGATTCATAACCATATCACCTGCTTCGGTCTGGTTTACCAAACAGTTCCCCGCACAAAAATGGATTGAATTTATTGAACAGATTCCATTACATTTTGATATAGTATTGCTGGGAGGCCCTTCAGATTACGATCTTTGCACTCAAATTACTCAGACCATAAAAAGTCATCAAATCTATATTCTTGCAGGCAAGATGAGCCTTTTGCAAACTGCTGCTCTGATGACCTATTCACAGATGAATTTCACAAATGATTCAGCTCCCATGCATTTGGCCTCGGCTATGAATGCTCCGGTAACAGCAATTTTCTGCTCTACTATACCTCAATTCGGCTTCGGTCCATTATCTGATGTAAGCCATACGGTTCAAATACACTATGATTTGTATTGTCAGCCTTGTGGACTGCACGGATATAAATCCTGTCCGGAAGGTCATTTCCGCTGTGCGATGGAAATCAAACCACTTCAGCTTCTTTCAACCCTGATTCCTGCCTGATGAAGAAAGTCAAGTTTGCAATTCTGGGTGTTGGGAATATAGGTCAGCGCCATGCTGAGGAAATCCTGGCGCATCCCATGGCCGAGCTTCGTGCCTTATGTGACTGTGATGCAGAAAAAACTGAGCGTCATCAGTATAGAGGGATTCCCAGGTTTTTATCTCTCGATAATTTGCTATCCCATTGTCCCGACATAGATGTCATTTGCATCTGTACGCCGAATTACCTGCATATTCCTCAGGCCGAGCAAATTCTCAATGCGGGAATTGATATCGTCATTGAAAAGCCAGTAGGTATAAAAACCTCTGACTGCCAAAGGATAAATACGCTGGCACAGTTTAAAGGACTCGATATTTTCCCCGTACTGCAAAACCGACTTAGCCCACCGGTACAGTATATACATCGCCTGCTGAAAGAAAATCAGCTCGGCAAAATTCACTGGATACAGGTCAACTGTTTCTGGAATCGGGATCAGCGTTACTATCATAAAAGTGGTTGGAGAGGCAGG
>JBBRLW010000080.1:0-8057 GCA_038231115.1 Bacteroidia bacterium | reverse complement strand
CCATCTCCGTAAGGATCTCCATTGACAAGCTCGGGGTTATCTTCCAGCTTGTCATTCAGCTCAAGAATTTCGCCAGTGAGGGGCATAAACAGGTCAGATACTGTCTTGACGGCTTCTACGGTACCGAAAACGGCGTGCTCTTCGAGCGTGCTGCCGACGCTATCAATATCCACGTAAACGATGTCGCCCAGCTCGTGCTGTGCAAAATCAGTAATTCCGATGGTTGCTACGTCTCCTTCGATGCGGATCCATTCGTGATCTTTGGTATATTTCAGTTCTGATGGAAAATTGCTCATGCGCTTTTACAGGTATTATTTAGGGCGAAGATACTGCCAAAACAGGCAGATTCAGATTGCGGAGCGGCTATGTTTTTTCCGTTTTCAGGCTTCTGCTGACGCCCAGTCCAAAGAGCGCAATATCATAGCGGATGGGATCAGCGGGATGCAGTAGCCGGAGGTTCAGCGTTAGCTCCTCCACTGCGCGCCAGTCATTCTGAGTTCTGTTCAGGAGTCCGTAATGCCGCGCTACGGTGGATGAATGTACGTCTAATGGGCAGTACAGCAGCGATGGATCGATCGTTTTCCAGAGGCCAAAGTCAATCTGGTACTCCGGATCAGGCCGTACCATCCAGCGAAGGAACATATTGAGGCGCTTGCAGGCGGATCCGTGTGCGGGCGTAGCGATATGCTTGCGGGTGCGGGCAGGAAAGTCCGAGTCGGCAGGGAAAAATATGTGGTTGAACCGTATCAGCCCCTCATACATATCCGGAGTATGATCTGCCGGATGAATAAAAGCAAGCTCGAGCGTGCCATAAGCGATATAGATTCGCCGCAGGCTACTGATGACGTATGCCATATCGACGGGATTGAATGTCCTGTGGCGGACATCAAACAGTGGAATCAGCTCGCGGGGACTGTGGTTGAGGATAAAATCATGCGGAGTGTTATCCATGCAATCCAGCAGGCGGTGCATGTTCCGGAGAATTACCTCTCTCCTACCCCAGGCAAACATGGATGCAAAAAAGGCACTGATTTCAATGTCCTCGCGTTTGGAGAAAAGATGCGGAATGGAAACCGGATCCAGCGCGATGTCAAATCCGGAGGCCTGCTGATGATAGATTGTATCAAAGTAGTCTTTGAACTCTAATACATCGGCAGGATTGAAAACGGGGTATATCAAATAACGATGTTCTTATTTATTGCTAAGCTCAATGTAATACACGTCCCTTTTTCCCTGCCTGCGGATGTTGCATCCCAGCAAATAGGGATTCTTGTAGTAGTACTCGTAGATAAAATCCTCATCGGTAGGATCACGATAGCGGACAAATCCGGCGGGGCGCACCTGAGCTTTGAGGACGAGAAATTCCTTTTTACCGGGGACTTCGTAGCTCATCAGGATACTATTTAAGGGCGTAAAGCGCAGGCTCATCAGCTCTTTGTGGTCGCTATCGGATTTGGACATGACCGACCAATAACAGAGCTGCTCATCTGTTTCGCCATTGTGGACGCTTATGGAACTATCCATAGTCCATCCTTTTTGCCGAAGCGTGAGGTCAAACTCTTTGCTTCCCATTTTGGTGAACATCCTGAATATCTCTGCAATCTTCAGTGATTGCGCAGGAAGAGAAACAGCCAGCATCATGCAGCCTCCGATGAATAGTAATTTTAGTTTCAAGCCTGTAAAACGATTGATGATCTGATTGCAAAAAGCGTAACAATTTGCAAACATACGGCGCAGCTATAAAATCAGTACAAGCGTACCTCCGATGATGAGTATCGCTCCGATGGCTGTTTTCCAGGTGAGTGCCTCGCCGAGGATCAGTACCGATAATAATATAGTCAGCGCGAGGCTGAGCTTATCCACGGGAGCCACCTGCGAGACTTTCCCGCGCTGGAGTGCGGCAAAATAAAATATCCAGGAGAGTCCTGTTGCGAGGCCGGAAAGCACGAGAAAAATAATATTCTGGCGGGTAAGCTCCTTTATTGCCGACACATTTCCCCGGAAAATGACAATAGCCCAGGCAATGATCAGAATCGGAACCGTCCGGATGGCGGTGGCGAGATTGGAGTCCACGCCCTTAATTCCGATTTTAGCCAGAATAGCCGTCAGGGAGGCAAATACAGCTGATAGCAGTGCAAATATCCACCACATATTAATTCATGTGCGGGTTTTCCGGACTGTTGGCCATGATCCGGAAGCTACCTCCGAGGCTGCGCATGGTTCCACGCCACAGCTCGAAAGGCTTTTTCTCAAATAATGTTTCAACGGTAGCCGGGGCGACAATCCAGTTTTTATCGTGCAGCTCCGAAGCGAGCTGACCGACCGACCATCCGCTGTAGCCCAGAAAGAATCGGAAATCATCCGTATCGAAATTGCCCCGCTCAATGGATTGCTGAATATGCTCGAAGCTTCCGCCCCAATAGATATCGTCAGTAATGCGGAATCCGCCTTCGGCATAAGCCGGGTCTCGGTGGATAAAGTGGAGCGTATTGTTCTGTACAGGTCCTCCGTAATAGACCGGAATATCCGCCTGAGTATCTAAATCAATGATATCGGCGAGACCCAGCTCGAGCTTCTTGTTGAGGATAAATCCGACGCTTCCCTCATCGTTATGCTCGGTGAGGAGAATGACGGTGCGGTTGAAGTTGGGATCGAATATATAGGGTTCGGCCAGAAGAAGCATTCCACGTGCGGGCTGGTATATATTTTCAGATTCGGGTATAAGCTGCATAATTATCTATATATATGTACATCAAGGCTCTGCAATAATCGGGAAACATTCCGAAGGCCGTTGTGGGTACAACAATAATGGAAATAAAATATATCCCAAATTATTTTTGATTCCGGTTAAACCTTTTCCAATCTGCAGCGTCTATTACACAACAACAAGATATAAAAAATTAATTATTATCAAGATGAAAAAGAAACTGCTAATGTATCTGATGGTTGGAAGCCTCTCCATGACGCTCCTCAACGGATGTAAAAAAGACAAAGATGCCACTACTGATGTTTCCGACACGACGGAAACGCAACAGGCTTCGAATGACAATGCGCTCGCGGAGCAATCTTACAACAGTGTGGATGATGTTACGGATGATGCCGTAGCGTCTAAATCAGGACTCAACAAAACGGAGATTGATCGTTCTATCCTTACGGATTGCGCTCATGTCAGCTGGGATGGAGACTCAACAGAGGGTCGTTTCCCTAAAATGATCACGATTACGTTTGACTCTACCAGCACCCTCGGATGCCTCGGTAAGGATGGACGCTACCGTAAAGGGAAAATTCATATCAAAATTGAAAATGCCAGATACAGAACAGCCGGATCGGTTACTACGGTAACTTTCGAGAACTATTATGTAAACGGACATAAAATCGAAGGTCAGAAAGTGATCACCAATAAAGGCAAAAATGCAAATGGAAACCTGGTGTATCACATCGAAGTAAGCAAATCCAGAGTGAGAACTTCTGATGGACGTACTTTCACATGGGAATCCACCAGAGACAGAGAAGTGGTTATGGTAGCTAATACTGACCGTGTTGATTATGTATTAATCACTGGAACAAGCACAGGAACCAAAGCCAACGGAAAAACTTTCACCCAGACCATCACTAAAGCGCTGAAAGTAAAACGCGGATGTGAGTGGATCACTGAAGGTACCGTATCCATCACTGATGGCAATGGCAGGACTTACACGCTCGACTATGGAGACGGAGCTTGCGACCGCTTAGCTACCCTGACTTACAACGGAAAAACATATCAGATTTCTCTGAAATAATTCATGCTGACTCAGTTTAAATAAGGAAGAAATCCCCATCTGATTTACATCGGGTGGGGTTTCTTTTTTATGGCCGGGTTTTAGTAAATTGCTGATTATTAACAAAATATTCAACCATATAACAAAGATGAATTTTATGAAAATGAAAATCCTGATTCGCTACTGCCTTATCTTTACGATGAGCTTCACCCTGCTTGAGGGATGCAAGAAAAAAGAAGACGGCGCTATTTCTTCCACCGATACGGAGGATACTTCCAAGGATAATGCACTGTCGGAGCAATCGTATAGTGATGTGTTCCAGCTATCCACGGATGCGATGGACAAGAAGGGCGGCCTGAACAAGACCAATACTTCGGAATCTGCTTTGCTGAATGACTGCGCTACCGTAAAATGGGATTCGGATTCTACATCCAAAGCTTTCCCTAAAAAACTGACGGTAACGTTTTCCGATCCATCCAATTCGTTGGGCTGCTTAGGCAAAGACGGACGCTATCGCCATGGGAAAATCCATATCACATTAGCCAATGCGGGATTCCGTACTAAAGGTGCGCTGCTGACGATTGCTCTGGATGAGTACTACGTGGACGGCCATCATGTGGAAGGTGTGAAAACGCTTGAAAATACGGGCTTGAATGCATCCAATAATCTCGTCTTCAAAGAAACCGTGACCGGTGGAAAAATTACCAAATCCACGGGCGGCGTAATTACATGGGAATCGAACAAGCTGATTGAAGAGGTGCTTTCCTCGAGTGTACCTCCACTGCCACGTGTTGATTATTACCTTGTAACCGGCACCGGATCAGGCACTAACGTGAAAGGAAAAGCATATACGATTACTATTTTGAGTGCGTTGAAAGTAAAAGTCGGATGTTTCTGGATTGTGTCCGGATCATTCAAGGCAGCTGATACGGCAGGAAACTACTATACTGTTGACTTCGGTAACGGCGCCTGCGATCACCTCGCTACACTGACGTATCTCGGCAAGGATTACCAGATCCAGATGTAAGCGGAATATCTGCTGAATATAATAAGAAAAGCCTCTGTATCATTTTGATACAGAGGCTTTTCTGTTATGGGGTGGACAATGGGGTTCGAACCCACGACCTCCGGAACCACAATCCGGCGCTCTAACCAGCTGAGCTATGACCACCATATTGGGGGTACAAAAATAGCGAAAATAATGGAATTTGAAATGTGGGGATGCGGAAATAGGATACGATCCTTCAAGACATAGACCTGATGCGTGTTTTTAAATCTGAAACATCTGCCAGAATTTTTGCTTCGGAAACTCCGCCGTAATCGTCACTGGCTTTTTAGAGACGGGGTGCTCGAAGGATATTTTCCAGGCAAGGAGGCAGATACTCCGGTCACGCATAGGCATTTGAGATCCGTATTTGGTATCGCCCAGAATCGGACACTTGATGGCAGAGAGCTGCGCACGAATCTGGTGCGGACGGCCTGTCACCGGTTTTACTTCGACCAGGTAACAATTCTCGGAGCTATCCAGGAGCCTATAGCTCAGCTCGGCAAACTTGCTTCCGGTTTTTTCTTTGACGTAGCAGTAGGCGCGATTGTCATTTTGATCTTTCCAGATGTAGTGCTTCAGGACGGCCTCTACCGGCTCCGGCTTGCGGCTGAGGACGGCCAGATAGGTTTTGTAGATCAGCCGCTCGCGGAACATTTCGCTCAGGCGGCTCGCTGCCTTGGAGGTCTTGGCTATCAACACTACTCCTGCCACCGGACGGTCAATTCGATGTACGAGTCCGGCATAGACGTTCCCGGGCTTCTTGTATTTATAACGGATATACTCCTCAGCCCACTCTACCACCGAGAGATCTCCGGTTTCGTCGCCCTGAACAGGCATTCCTGCAGGCTTCTGAACGGCAAGGATATGATTGTCCTCGAAAAGAACTTCCAGACGGACTTTCCGCGCCCGAGGTATAATAGGGTAATCCGACATATAAATTGAGTGGTCTTATTAAACAATTAGTCAGCCAGTATGGAGAATTGGATTTGATATATAGTCTTATGCTTTCATTTGGGAAATAAGCAAAATCAATCATTTTTTGATGCTTATTTAGAATGCTTATAAATTTTATCAAAAGCTCATATATATATATTTGAGAAAACTTATTTATATTTGTTAATATTCAAGGAAGAGCAGTTGTACTTCCAGTACCCGAAAACATTGTCCCAAGTACGGAAATGAATGGAAAACAATCTCATTGTTCGTGCGTCAATGCTTCAGGGTGTTCCCTTAAAAAAGATTCACTCTTTGGTTACGGAGTAACAAGCTGCGTAGGTAATTGTGGAGCTACATGTACTTTAACTATTTCGAAAGGTCAAGTGGAATCGTACTCTATGGTGACATTTAACTGGTAGTTTTTTTATGAAAAGCCTTATCTTTATTCTTGCGACATTCTTTAGTATATCAGCATGTCAACATAGTTCGTCTGCTATACTATTGGGTAACTGGCATTTCAGAGGCATCACCGGTAATAAAGATTCTAATAATACATTAGGCCTCATTTGGCTGAATGTATTGTCGAAGGGACTTGAATGTAACTTCAGAAAAGATGGTATATTGGAGCTAGAAGCTCAGGAAAGTTCTAATCTTCCATATAAATATATGGATAACAGGATTTCAACTAAAAATAAAGATGGCTCATGGGAGGAGTATCTGGTGGAGAAGATAGATGCAGACTCATTGGTTCTAAAGAAAAAGGATGAGGCTATTGTCTTACATTTTTCCCGGAAATAGATAATTGCAGGTTAATACTGTTCTTTATCATTAGGGAAGTCGCTGCTTTTTACATCGGTGATGTAAGCGCCTACGGCTGAGGTAATTTCATCGCCGAGAGCGGCATAGCGGCGCAGGAATCGCGGACTAAACTCTTTGGTGAGTCCGAGCATATCATGCAGGACAAGTACCTGACCGTCAACGGATCCGCCCGCGCCAATGCCGATGGTCGGGATCTGTATGCGCTCCGTGACCTGCGCGGCCAGCGAAGCCGGAATTTTTTCCAGCACCAGGGCAAAGCATCCGGCTTCCTGAAGTACAATGGCATCTTCGATGAGCTTGTTGGCTTCGGCTTCCTCTCGGGCGCGGACGCTATAGGTTCCGAATTTATAGATGGATTGCGGGGTCAGTCCCAGGTGTCCCATCACGGGAACTCCTGCGGAAATGATGCGCTCCACGGATTGCCTGACTTCAGCGCCCCCTTCGAGCTTAACTGCATGTCCGCCGGACTCTTTCATGATCCGGATTGTCGAAAAAAGTGCTGTTTTAGAATCTCCCTGATAGGAGCCAAAAGGCAGATCCACTACGACCAATGCGCGTACTACGGCACGTACCACGCTCGAAGCATGGTAGATCATCTGATCGAGGGTAATGGGCAGGGTGGTTATATTTCCCGCCATAACGTTCGAGGCCGAGTCGCCTACCAGGATCACGTCAATACCTGCCGCATCAATGATGCTTGCCAGAGTATAGTCATAAGCCGTCAGCATGGAGATCTTTTCTCCGTTTGCCTTCATTTCCTGAAGGACATTGGTGGTAACCTTCTTATAATTAGAAGCCATAATGATTCAAAATTAGGGTTTTGCGCGGCGGTTCTGTCCCTGCAGAGCTTTGACTTCTGCCTGGAGCGCCTCAATTTTCTTCTGCGCCGCGCGAAGATTTTTATTCAGCACGGACACAACATCCTTATCCTTAGTGGATAAGGATGCCGATTCCTTGTAGGCATTCAGGTCAGCTATCTGATCTCTCAACAGCGTGTTTTCTTTTTCCATGGCGCCGGATTTTGCTTTTAGGGCATCATTTTCTTTGATGAGGCGGGCATCCAGACGGGCGGCGATGTAGGCTTCGAGGTCTGCTTTCTGCTTGCGGAGATTTTCCGCTTCCGATTGCAGCTCGGCGATTTGCTGCTTTGCTTCCAGTGATTTTGCGCGGCTCTCGCTCAGCGCATCTGATAGTGCCGAAACATCTTTGGGATCAGGTTTTTCTTCCGGAGCGGATTTGGATTTATCCGCTGCTACGGCCAGTTTGGAGCCTGTCAGCGGATCCGGCTTCTGCTTCAGAGGTGCTGCCACAGGAGACATATCCGATGGAACCGGAATAGACGAGGGTTGATAGATTGTATAGCGGCGTACGGAAGCGGTCAGGATTCCATCGCAATATATGCCGAAGTTTCCGGAGATAAAATTCTGCTTCTCTTTATAGCTCAGCACTTTGTGCTTATTGAGCCAGACTTCAATGGATTGTGCATTTCGGGCAAT
>JBBRLW010000079.1:0-8116 GCA_038231115.1 Bacteroidia bacterium | reverse complement strand
CCATCTGACTGACTTATCGTCAAGCATTTGAGTGATCTTGCCGGATTCGTTAGACCATTCAACAAATTGATGATGGCTTCCCTGACCGGAAGCCATTTTTGTTTCCAAATCCTCCTTGGTTGCCTCGAGAGTTTTAATCTCTTTTTCCAGGGTTTCCAATTCCCTTTTTTCATTGAAGCTGAGCTTGCGCTTGGGTGCCTGAGGCTCAACAATAACTTCAACAGTTTTGACTTCGATGACAGGATTTTTTTGAGACTGCTTTGACTCATCTCTAAGCATTTTCTCTTTGATGTCTTCCATGTCTCTCCAGTCTGTATAGTTTCCATTAAAATCTTTAATGATTCCCTCACCTTCAAATACGAAAAGGTGATCTACCAGTCTATCCATGAAATACCGATCATGCGATACGATCACCAGACAACCCTGATAGTTTTCCAGAAACTCTTCCAATGCATTGAGGGTAAGCAAATCCAGATCATTTGTAGGCTCATCCAGAATCAGGAAGTTTGGATTTTTGATAAGCTCCATCATCAGATGCAATCGCCTTTTCTCTCCGCCGCTCAGCTTTTCGTATGGCGTGAATTGCATCGGTGGATCGAAACCGAAATAAGTGAGGAATTGTGAAGCCGTCACTTTTTCTCCATTACCTAACGGAATCACTTCGGCTATCTCTTTTACAACTTCTATAATCCGTCGCGTTGGCTCTACATAAACAGATTCCTGACGAAAATAGCCGAAAACAGTTGTTTCTCCGAGGTTGACTTTGCCTGAATCAGGTAGTTCTAAACCGGATATAATATTGAGTAGCGTGGATTTCCCCACACCATTTTTCCCTATAACTCCGATCTTCTCTCCCTTGCTGAAGGTATGTGTAAATCCTTTGAGAATGATTTTGCCATCATAATCTTTATTGAGATGCTTAAGCTCAAGGACTTTTCCGCCGATGCGGTTCATTTTGACGTTTAGCTCAAGCTTTTTAGTCTCAATTTTCTGATGCGCTTTCTTCTCTGTTTCCTGAAATGAATCCACACGATACTTCGCTTTGGTACTTCTGGCTTTAGGCATCCGGCGAATCCAGTCGAGTTCTTTTCTGTACAGGTTCCGTGCTTTTTCTATTTCTGATACCTGTATGGCTTCCCGTTCTGCTTTCTTTTCCAGATAGTATTGATAATTTCCCTGGTATCGGAATAGTTTGGACTGGTCTAATTCTAAAATCTCATTGGTAACGTTATCCAGGAAATATCTATCGTGGGTGATAAGCAGAAGCGCCATTCTTCCGGCAGATAGATAGGATTCCAGCCACTCGATCATCTCCACATCCAGGTGATTGGTAGGCTCATCCATGATAATAAGATCAGGATTCTGAATAAGTACCTTAGCCAGCGCCAGCCTTTTGCGCTGCCCTCCGGAAAGGGTCTCTACTGTTTGTGTGAAATCTACCAGCCCGAGCTTGCTCAGGATCTGCTTCATTTTGTGCTCATAATCCCAAGCCTGAAGTGCTTCCATCTCATCCGTAAGATCCTGAAGTATTTGCAGATTAGCATCGGTGGATTCTTTTTCAAAGAGATCCAATGCGGCCTCATATCTCCGTATTGTATCTACAAATCGATTATTATCATCTGTAACGAACTCGGATATAGTCTGATGACCGGGAAGATCGGGATCCTGAGGCAGGTATCCATAGCTGATATTGCTATCAATCCTGACCGATCCTTCATCAGGAATATCCTGACCCAGCAGAATTTTAATCAGCGAAGTTTTACCCGAGCCATTACGCGCAACAAAGGCTATTTTTTGCCCCTCGGCTATACTAAGATTGATGTTTTCAAAAAGTACTCTTTCTCCGAAGGATTTGGTAACATTCTGGGCTAACAGGTAATTCATTCCTGCAAAGGTCGGAAACTAATCCTTCCAAGCGCGCAGCATTTCCCTTTTATGTGGAGGCCCGGGAATTTTCTCTACTCTGAATCCGGCCTCTATCATATTTCTTCTCACTTGCCCTTTGGAGCTATACGTTGTTAATACGCCTCCGTTATTAAGAAGCCTATATAGCTTTGCAAATACTGCCGCTGTCCATAGTTCAGGCTGCTTATCCGGTGCAAAGGCATCAAAATAGATACAGTCAAATAATTCGGAAAACGCATAGTCAAGCATATTGGCCTCGATTTTCAGAAGATTTTGGTTTTCGAGAATTTCTATCGCTTCATTCCAGGGTGTTGCAATAATTTGAGACCATAGCTTCACATCGAGAATAGTATTTTCTGAAATCTCAATTTTTGCCGGATCAAATATTTTCAGATCAACCGGGAAAGTATCAATCCCTACATAAACACAGGACTGATTAGAATTTCTTAGCTCCTGGAAGCTGAGTAGCGCGTTTAGACCGGTTCCGAATCCAATCTCTAAAATGGAGATATTGTCTCTATAAAGCTGAGTTGATAGTCCAGACTGAATGAACACATGAAGAGACTCTGTGAGTGCTCCAAATCTGGAATGGTAGTGTTCATCAAATTCGGGATTATATAATGTATAGGACCCATCTTCAGTCTTTTCTATCCGGATACTATAATCCATCAGTACTCAAATGAATCTTTTACAAGCTTTGGAAACAGGCGTTTCAGTTGACGATGGCGATATTTAATGAATCCGAGCTGATCATAATTACACACTGTAAAATACTGAGAAGCCAGCTTGGTCATCTCAGCCAAACGTTTGGATCGCTTGCTTTCAAATGCTGAAAATATTTCACCGACTTTTTTCTCCTGCTTCTCGAGCAGTAGTTCTTTCAGTGTCGCGGCATCTTCAAATGCAATGCAGGCCCCCTGTTGAAGGTAGCCATTGATGGGATGTGCTGCATCACCAAAAAGGAGCACATTCCTTTCGCTCCAACGGGATATTGCGGGTCTCTCATAGGCTACACTTTTAATAACAAGTTCTTCCTCTGTCTCTTTGATGATATTTGCCAGGTCTAATGGCCAGTCTTTAAACTGATTTATTAACCTCTTTTTACGCGAGGAATTCTGATGTATGTATTTTATTGATGTGAGTCCGGTGATGACCCAATATATTTCCCCATCCGGAAGTGGACATAGCGTGGCTTTCTTGCTTAATCCAATGATTTCGTATAATCTGCCGGGTCTAAGCTTGTTAGACTTAAAGGTGGATATCCCTCTCCAGGTCATAAATCCGCTATACTGTGGCTTGCCATCTTCAAATGCTTTCTCGCGGACATGGCTATTGATTCCATCAGCCCCGATGATGAAGCTGTAATCTTCATCTTTTTCATTGATGAGCTTAAGAGTTACACTACCCGAATAATGGTTCTTGAATGAGCTGAAATTTTTGCTCAGGTGAAAATTATGCCTGTCAAACCTGCTTAAAAAGATTTTTAACAGGTCTTTTCTATTAACCGAGTAAATGGGTACCGGAAGGTTTTCAACCAAAGAAATTTCTTCTTCATGCTCATTGAGAACTTCAATGGATGTGATCTTATTTCCTATAGATTGTATTTCCTGTCCGAGACCGAGCTTTTCTAATGCGGAATATCCATTAGGCCATAAAATCACTCCGGTGTTCTGCTCCTCAAAAACATTCTTCTGATCAAATATTCTTACATCATAATGGGACTGCTTGATCGCAAGCGCTGCGGCGAGACCGGCAAATCCGCTGCCTATAATGGCAACAGTACCTTCTATTTGTATCATTATTGGAAATGCCTGTGTACGTGTCTGCTGTTATAGAACAGAAACTTGTTGAAGAATAGAATCAAAAATACCTTTTCCATCTGTATTTCCCAAAACTGACTCCGCTGCACGCTCCGGATGGGGCATCATTCCAAAGACATTTCTTTGAAGATTACATATTCCGGCTATATTTTCTGACGATCCATTCGCATTTGAATGGTCCGAAACATTTCCTAATGCGTCACAATACCTGAATATAATCTGATTGTGAGCATTCAAATCCGCTAAAGTTGATTCCGGGGCATAATATCTTCCTTCTGCGTGTGCTATTGGTAATTGTAATACCTCATCCTGTTTTAGAGCTGAGCTAATGAGGGAATTGGATGAGGAAACTTTAATGTGAACATTTTTACACTGAAAAAGCTGCTTTTCATTGCGTAACAATGCACCAGGCAGAAGATTAGCCTCACATAGCACCTGAAACCCATTACATATACCGAAAACAAAACCTCCTTCCGATACAAACTGATTTACCTTTTCCATTATGGGGGAAAATTGTGCGATAGCACCCGAGCGCAAATAGTCGCCATAAGAAAATCCTCCGGGAATGATTACAAAGTCGCAGCCCTGTAAATCATTATCTTTATGCCAGAGCTTAACCACCTCCTGACCATATACCTGATTCAGCACATGGATAGTATCCGCATCACAATTTGATCCGGGAAAAACTACAACTCCAAATTTCATACTCCGGTAAAAACTTATTTCTTTTTATACTTTTTATCAAGTTCTCTTTGCTCGTAAACTGCAAAGGAGTCCAATGCTGCCCTTCCATGTTTTAGCATGGTAAGGTAGGTCTGCTGCCCACCAACCTTGTAGATGATCCTTTTATGAGTATCCATAAATATCAAATAGGGGATTTGAGATACTCCCCAGTTGGTCAGGCGCATATTATTGTAAACTTTATCCGGATTTATTAAAGTATTGATATACTTGGCATTGTACAGCTCTGCAACTTCCTTATTATGGAATGTTTCCTTGGTTCTGAGGCATAAGTCGCAGTGCTCACTTCCGACGAATATGAAAACGAGCTTGTTATCGTTCTTTGCTTTTTTAACGACTTTTTTAAGACTCGCGTCTAAAAAATCTATTTTATCGGCACTACCCGCAAATCCAAAAGCGAAAAATGACACTAAAAGGATAAGTATGAATTTCTGAAACATCAATATTTGTTATTTATAATCAAAAGTACCTAAAAATTAGAGAATCAGTAAATGAGATTCCATTCATATCCTACACTTGTAGGTATGTTGACAAGATATAAGCTACTCCAATGCCAAACACCTAATATGAAAATTGTGATAATCAGGATTTGAGAATAACTTTAAGAACAAGCGTTTTGATATCGCTACTAAACACTTTTGCTTCTTCTAAAATTTTATCAGCTTCTGACTTGTATTTCGATTTTATTTGTTCTCCAGTTAATCCCGAGATGTTTATCAGCACGTTGTAGTAAGCTGCTTCGATTGCTGTGAGAGCACATAAAGCTCCAACACCTGCATCAGTAACGGAGTTTTGATTCCCCTCTACAACCATTTCCTTAAGCAATGGAAACGCGGAGAAAGCCGTTTTCATTGTTTCCAAAGGAATATCAGTAGCATGAATATTTGCTAATTCTATGGCATCTTTACGGGAAGTTTTTTCCGCATCCGTGTTTTTAGGAAGAGCGAAGGCAACCATCACCTGATCAAATGCCTGGGTATCCTCATCCACCAGCCTGATGAGTCGGTCTTTAATTATATATAGGCTTTCTGCTGATGCTGAAAAGTAATCCAGCTTATCTTCCCAACCTCTTTTATTGGCTGAGAGGTTCGCAACCATAGCTCCTAAAGCTGCGCCAAGCGTTCCTACATACGCCGCGATACTTCCTCCACCGGGTGCAGGATTTTCCGATGCAGTCAGGTCGGCAAATGCATCCAGATCAAGTGATCTTAGCTTATTCAACCCGGTATCTTCCGTCATGTACTCAATAATCCTTTCCTCAGGCTTGAAGGTCTGGATTTCGTTAAGTCCGAGGCTACGAATGGCCAGAGCGATAATTTCCTTTTCAGAAATGCCGAGGGATCGTTTCTGTTTTTTCAGGAAATATTTCCCAGCATCTACCAAGACACTTTTAGGCACCATGCCAACTATTTCCGAGCCGGTTACTCTTATTCCTCTTTCATCTGCTTTTTTTACGACCTCTTCGAATGCCTCATGAAGTGAAGTCTGATGAATATCCGTCAGGTTCATGGATATTTGCGCCGTATCGTATTCCTCAATATACCATCCGATGGCTTTTACTGATTTCAAGGTTCCGGGAATACGGATGGGCTGCCCTGCTTCATCTACCACGACTTCACCTGTAACAGGATGTCCGATACGTTTGATACGTCCCTGTTCCCTGACGTCAAAAGCAATAGCATTTGCAATCCGCGTTGATTTCGTGTTAAGGTTGATATTGTAGGCAACTAAAAAATCTCGGACTCCAATAACGGTAGCTCCGGATTTTACATTGAGATCAGAAGGTCCATAGTCAGGTTTCCATTCAGAAAGCTGAATTTTTTTAGAGAATCCTTCATATTCGCCTTCACGTATTGTAGCCAGATTCTTTCTCGAAGCATTTCGGGCACTATACTCATAGAGATATACAGGGATGGATAATTCTTCACCCACTCTTTTCGCCAGACGTTCAGCGTATTTCAGCGTTTCCTCTACAGTAATTCCTGACACTGGAATCAAAGGACATACATCTGTAGCACCCATTCTGGGATGCTCGCCGGTATGCTTAGTCATATCAATCAGCACCGAGGCAGTTTTGATCGCTCTGTAAGCGGCTTCTATCACCTGTTCTGGAGTACCTACAAGCGTGAAAACTGTCCGGTTGGTTGCTTTACCTGGATCTACGTTTAAGAGCATTACCCCATCAACTGATTTTACAGAGTCAGCTATTAAATTAATGATACTCGTATCGCGTCCTTCGCTAAAGTTTGGGACACATTCTATTATTTGCTTCGACATATTTATAATGATGTGAATATTTTTCCGTTAACTATATGATTTTCAATTAGATTGCTTCCAAAGGAATAGGGAAGCTGAGAAATACGTTGGATAGGCTTGGTAATGATGACATTACCCAATTTTCCCTGAGCAATTGATCCGGTCATCTGAAGCATATTCAGGCTATATGCCGTATTGATTGTAGCCGCATTAATTGCCTCTTCGGGAAGCATTTTAAGCTTGAGGCAGGCCAAAGAAAGTACAAATGACATATTTCCTGAGGGTGAAGAGCCGGGATTATAGTCCGAGGCCAGAGCTATTGGAAGACCCTTATCAATCATCTGGCGCGCAGGGGCATAATCAATTCCGAGAAAAAAAGCTGTCCCCGGTAATAGGGTAGGGATGGTATTGCTATTTGCCAGCATCTCCATTTCTTCTTCTGACATAAACTCCAGATGGTCTACCGATGCAGCGTTATTACCAACTCCGACCTTGATTCCACCGGAGCTGGCCAACTCATTCGCATGAAGTCGTGGAATCATTCCGGAGGCTATTCCTGATTTCAGAATCTGATCGGTTTCTTCCGGACTAAAGTATCCCTGATCACAAAAGACATCGATATAATCAGCGAGATTCTCGCGACTTATTATCAGGATCATTTCTTTTAGCTCATCAATATATCCCTGATGATTTTCCTTATACTTATTGGGATAAGCATGAGCGCCCAAAAATGTGGATTTAACCGGAATAGGGCTTATTCCTTTGAGTCTTTTGATAACCCGAAGCATTTTCAGCTCCGATTCTATGGTCAGGCCGTACCCGCTTTTGATTTCAATGGCTCCTGTGCCCAATCGGATTACTTCCTCCAGGCGTTTTTTAGCTGACTCGAAAAGCTCATCCTCTGAACACAAATTCAATTTAGCCGCCGAGTTTATTATGCCACCTCCTGCATTAGCTATTTCCTGATATGTTTTGCCTTTGATCCTATCTACAAACTCCGTATCCCTCGGCTCAGCATAAACGATATGGGTGTGGGAGTCCACAAAAGAGGGCATGACCATTCTACCGGCAGCATCAATAATCTCTAAGCCTTCCATGGGGATATAATCATTCATACTTCCAAAGTTTTGAATGAGTCCATCGATGATTATTAGAAATGCATCAGATACGATAGGCAAGTGGCTCATATCCTGACCTTTGATGGGAGTATGGCGGGGGATATTTTCCGCCTGAACCAATAAATGGATATTGATGATGGCAATTGATCCTTTCTGTAAAGTCATACTAATGATAGGTATTAAAAATCTCGGAGGCCATATCCTGAGCTATATACAATGCATCCCTATCTAATGAGTGAGGAAAAGATTTCTTCTCTAAAAGGCTGAGAACATCCT
>JBBRLW010000078.1:0-8140 GCA_038231115.1 Bacteroidia bacterium | reverse complement strand
GATTAAGGACAAAATTGAAGAGATCTACATTCGGGCTACTTCCGGTGGAACAGGGGAGGCTAAAAACGGAGGAAATTACGGAGCTTCTTTATATCCGGCTGCTCTGGGGATGGAGCAGGGATTCAAACAGCTTTTGTGGACGGATGGGAAGGAGCATAAATGGATTGAGGAATCAGGCACCATGAATGTATTTTTCGTTATTAACGGTGTGGCTATTACTCCGGATCTGAACGGTAATATCCTGGATGGCGTAACGCGTGACAGTGCGTTGCAGCTCCTCAGAGATGCAGGCTATCAGGCAGAGGAACGTCCTATATCAGTTGATGAGGTAGTTGATGCGGCAAGATCAGGCGCGCTCACAGAAGCCTTCGGAGCTGGTACTGCCGCTACTATTGCTGATATTACACATATTGGTTTCCGTGATGAGCTAATTGCATTAAAGCCTGCCGCTGACCGGAAAATATCTCACTGGCTGTTAGAGCAGTTAGATGGTATAAAATACGGGGATATGCCAGATAAATTTAACTGGCTCATGCAGGTGGAGCACGCAGCTATCCACCAGGCGTAAGAAGATTTACGCTCAGGCTTCTATTTCTATCTGAAGCAGATTGCTAATACTATATCCATTAAAGACCGGAATGGCAGTTTGGATATCTCTCCGGAGGCAGTACTCGATATCTGCATCCAGGTTGAGATGACTCAGGCGGGTACGATGCGTAGAACGCGCCAAAAATCCTGCAATATCATATTGTGAGCATTCGTAAAGCTGAAGTGCTGCAATGCCTGCATCGCAATCTACTTCAAAGGAATCAGCAAGCTCCTGAATCAACGATCCTGCGAAAAGAGTATCTTCAAGGTTGATTTTATTATTCCATCCGGCACAAAGAAGTACGATATCATGGTCAATATCCTGGAGATAATTCACCAGAGATGATATATTAAGAAAGGATCCGATAACAATCTGCTCCGCTTCCTGTGCCAGATGAATGGCACGCGTGCAGTTTGTTGTCGTCAGGCCGATAGTTTTACCCTTAAGATCAGGATTCATAAAGGCATAGGGAGAATTTCCGAATGGGAATCCCTCAACTACTTCCCCTTTTCGCTCTGCGGCAACAATATATCCCTTATCCCGCAGAGATTCTGCTTCCTCAATGGACTCAATAGGAATAATATTCTGAACTCCGTGCGCTATCGCCGTACAAATGGCTGAGCTGGCTCGGAATATATCAATCAGCACTACAACTTTCCCTTGAAGGGGATATAAATGCAAAAGAGCAGGAGTCAGGCAGACTTCAATTTTTCTCTTCTGGGCAGTACTATTCATTTTTAATTTTGAGATGTTCAACATACACTTACTCAGATAGGTTCAAACCTGCTGTTATAAGTAGATAAAGGTTAATTACTTGGAAGGCTGATAAAAAGGCATTTTGACTACAGTAGCCTTTACATCCTTATTTCTAATTCGGATCATAACTTCAGATCCTGGCTTGCTCAACGCTGTAGGCACATATCCCATAGCAATTGATTTCTGAAGGGTAGGGGTCGTAGTTCCGGAGGTTATTTCGCCGATAACAGCTCCCTGTGCATCAACAATTTCTGCGTGCTGACGTGCTATAGATCGATCGGATATTTCCAATCCAACCAGCTTACGCGTTACGCCATTTGTTTTATGACCCTCAATGATTTCACGGCCTACAAAATCTTTGGTGAATTTTGTTACCCAGCCGAGTCCGGCTTCTATAGGAGAGGTGGTATCGTTGATATCATTACCGTAGAGGCAGAATCCCATTTCGAGGCGTAAAGTATCCCGACAGCCTAATCCGGCAGGTTTAATGCCTTCCGCTTTTCCAGCTTCGAAAACTGCGTTCCATACTTTTTCCGCATCTTCGTTTTTGATGTACAGCTCAAATCCTCCGGAACCGGTATAGCCTGTAGCGGAAATAATTACCTCATCTACTCCGCCGATTGTTCCCATGCGGAAGTGATAGTACTCGATTTCCGAAAGCTGAATATCTGTGAGCTTCTGAAGTATTTCTGTTGCCTTCGGCCCCTGAACAGCCAGGAGCGACATATTATCTGAAACATTGTCAAGTCTGCAATTTAGTCCCTGAGCATAGTGCTGAAACCAGTTCCAGTCTTTTTCAATATTGGAAGCATTAACTACCAGCATGAATTTTTCCTCGGACATCTGATAAACCAGCAGATCATCTACAATTCCTCCTTCCTCATTAGGAATGGTGCTATACTGGACTCTTCCCGGGAAGAGCTTGGAGGCATCGTTAGAAGTAGTCTTCTGAATGAGAGCCAATGCATCAGGCCCTTCTACCATAAACTCTCCCATGTGGGACACGTCAAATACGCCAGCGGCATTTCTGACAGCATTATGTTCCTCGGTTATGCCAGAGTAAGAGACCGGCATATCATATCCCGCAAAAGGGACCATTTTAGCTCCGAGGCTAGTATGTATATTATAGAGGGAAGTCTTCTTCATGTATCAATTTGCCTGCGAAGATACGACCCCAACCCGAAGCCTTCCAAAGATTTACTAAGCCTTATGAGCCAAGTGTTTTGACGAGCATACTGTAATATTCCTTACGTTCCGCTTTAGCCTGAAGCCATAATTTGTAATCAATATGCTTATTTGAACCTACCTGAAAGGCCGAGGCATCTTCCAGAAACTTCTTGACAAGAGGCTCCACCTGTTCATCTCTGAATTTAAACTGACGTGTACTCGCAGCAGTCAGAATTCTGATAAAGTTCTTCTCATCTGTGTACTCGGGCATTTTCAGCAGCGGACGGTATTTCACTTTTAGCTCATTTCCCCGATGCTCGACATAATCGAAATTTTTGTTTTCGAAATGAAGAATCATTTCCAGGATCCCAATGGACAGCTGAAAATCAGGCGAAAGCTTGTTATACAACTCTTTAGAAAACAGGTGCGCCAGAGTTTTAATAGCTGCCGAGAGGGCATTCTGATAATAGTAGCACAGGCTAAGATTTACATAAATAGCATAATCATAAAAGGATACGCCTTTATGCGCCGGAAGGTCTTTGATTTGAACGAGCAGTGCTATAGCCTCGTCGAGGCTACCTGAGGACATATAGATCGTGATCATGCTCTGGTAGTAAGTCCAGATAAATTTATCATGATAGAGCTTGTTAAATCTGTTGAGCTCGTTAAGCAGTTCTTTGGCAAATGTCTCTGCTTCAGAGTATTTCCGATTGATAAGCAGCGTATTGATGATCCATGTAATGAGATTAATCTTGGATGCGCTATTTGCCTTAACGAAGAAGTTTTCTTTATCGAAATCCTTCAATGAATTGATCAGATAGCTTTCCAGGCGTTTAAAATCCTGACTGGCTAATAACAAATCCCTGACGGTTAAATGAATACGCAATCTAACTTTAGGAGATTTTAGCAGCTCATTGTTGATTTCCAGATCCTGAATAATTTGCCGGAGCTTGACCTCAACATCCTCTGACTTCTTGGAAAAATTAGTCTTGCGCATCCGGAACCTGACGCTTGCAATAGCAAAGTCAATTTCCATCGCCAGACGTTTTTTTTCCTGATTGGCACGCTGCTTCTCAATATATACCATCGGATTGATGTCGTTGGAATTATGGCTCAGCGCAATAAGCTCATTATAGATCAGCTCGAGGATATCCTGGAACTCATACTTTTCCGCTAATTTTTCCGCTTTCTGCAGATAGTGTACTGATATCTCAAACTGGGATTTATAGGAGTATATATTGCTCAGGTTGACCATATTCATGACCGTGATTTTATCATCCAGGTCATGATTCATATTGAGGAGCTGCTTTTCCAGCTCTGTCTTCAGGCGATTCTTTAGCCGGTAGTACGCATTTTCATTCGGCTCCTCAGGAAACATTAAGTGCAGGGCTTCATCGTCGTATGAGTTTTCTGCAGATTTATCAGTATTGCGGATGTATTCAAATAGTCCGTCCGCTTTGGTTACTCCATCCGATCCGTATTTTTTAAGGTTCATGGACAGAACCCGAAGCTCCTCCTTCTTAAAATTTTTAACAATTTGAAACAATAAATCCATAATGTTCCTTATATTTGCTATTGTACGTAAAAAACACGTTAAGCCTGCAAAGTACCCTATTATATTTAAAAAAGGTCAGGAAATGAAAAAACTTATACCTTTAATCTTATTTGCACTTTTAGGCCTTTTTGGAAAGGTGAGTGCAGGAGGATCTTATGATCTCAAATTCAGCGATTCCATCGTTGGTGTTGTAAATGGAGATACTGCCCAGACGGGGTTTTATCAGCTTCGTGTATGGGTTGAAAATTCAGGCCCGGATGTTTACAGCGGTCCGATCAATTTAAACGTTTGGATAGGGAAGCCTACATCGGTTTTTGATACTGATCATCCCACTCTAACTTATACTATTGATTCTCTTGTTTCAGCGGTCTATACTATTCCTCCAGGAAAGAAGATACTGATCAAAAAGAAGATCAAGATTGATAAGTACTACTACAATCCGGAATCAGGGAATATAGTGATCATTTGGCCATCAGGTGCATTTAAAGGGACCAGTACTCTGGTAGATAAAAATGCTTCCAATAACTTTTGCAAGTCCATCAAGTTCTTTCTGACTACTACTCCTACTAATCCATCTATTATTACTTCAGTTAACTCCGGAAGCCAGAGCCTGGAAAATTCACGTGCTGCATTTGCAGCCTATCCGAACCCTGTCCGTCAGCAATTGTATATAAACTTTGGTTCAGACAAATCATCTTTGATTAATCTGTATAATCTTCAGGGACAATTAGTAGCTCAGGAGTCTTTTAAAGGAGCTTTGGTAAGTCAGCCATTTGCCCTTAAAGATCCTTCAGGAAATCCGCTTGGAGCTGGATTTTATACGCTTGTCTGCACATCAGGAAATACAAGGCAGACTTTGAAAGTGATGATCATAGAATAATATACCTCTATAATCTCATTGCCAAGATGCTCATTATAGATTTTAATCGCGTGTAAACGTGATCAAAAAAATCCCGCTCTGTTTACAAGCGGGATTTTTTTTGATCTAATTTCTTAGGTAATCTGTATCTTCTTAGGAGATTTAGCCCAGCTTCTGTAGCGCCTGCCACCATCGGTCAGGAACATCGTCTTTTGTAGATTGTAGATAATCATTGTAAGAACAGGGAATAATGTAATTCTCTCCCCTCATCATGTACTCATTGACAGGTACTTCCATCCACCATCTATCTGTGAGCTTGCTTTTATAGAAAGTAATCTGGTACGCATTGTTCTGAAACGTGGTGATGAATTTCAAAAAGTCATCCTTGTTTTCCGCAGGGGATTCCTGTCTCCTTGAGAAATATCCATCAGCGAAATACCATACCATCTGAGCTACCTGATGTGCAGTAATACGTCCTTCAGATCTCAGGAAATCATAGATTCCTACACTCTGCATTTTATTGGAAGTACCTGCATAGCGCATTAATTGGCAGATTTCTTCTCCCGTTAATCCGTTGGGACCTGTTTTATATGCTTCCGGAGCGTCGCTATGCTTGATAGCACTCATATCAACGGATAGCATGCTGCTGTTCCGAAGCACTGGTTCCATATCATGGAGATTTTCGCGGACTTCGCTGAGCCTGTACAGCTCGAAGTATAGATTGCTTAGGAATCCGGACATATCCGGATCAGCAAAATGGGACTGATATCCGATGTTTGAGAAATGAAAAAGATAGGATGGATCTTCCATCAGCATCTTCTGCAGATAGCTTCCTGAATTGATCTCTTCATCTTCACGCAAGTGGAAATCCAGTCGAGAGTCTATGCTGCATACATTAACGTATTTCTTCAGATACTTAAATCCGAGGTATTGTGCATAGCTTATTTCCTGACGTCCGTTGAGGATAATAGGCACTATTTCCTGCTGCATAAGCTCTGAAAGAATGTAGCCCAAATGCTCATAGCTTTTTTGCTTGTAGTGGAAAATGAAATTCCCCATGTCAATTACCTTCTCTGCCAGATCCGTTCTTTTCAGCCGATACAGATGCTTTCGGATCTCGTTGGCGGTACTATCGGATGGATTATCTGGCTCCTGAATACCGATCAGGGCTATTTTTTTTCCAATGAGATTCGCTGCGTAATGTGGAGAATTGAATACACTGTACCAGCTTGCTTCCTCAAATTCGGTAGGATCAAATTGCCGGAAATCTATAGGCTCAAAAAATTCCTGGAGCTGCATCTGTTTGTATTTGACCGTCAGAGCAACTCATCTAAAGAGGCTCTGCGCTTCGCGTTCAAATATATTACTTTTGAAGTGCTATTGGAAGCATAATTAGATTTGATGATATTTCTGACCGGAGGGACCGGATTCGTCGGGAGCTATTTACTGTTTCATCTTTTGAAAAAAGGAGTAAAAGTTCGCGCACTTAAACGTCCTGAGGCTCATTTCCGGCAAACAGAACAGATATTCCGCTATCTGGCTGGAAAATATCCACAGGGAAGGGCAGTAAGCCTCTCCCAAATTGAATGGATTACCGGTTCTCTGGAAGCGCCCGAGAGTTTTCAGGATCAGCTCTCTGGCGTTGACACTATATACCACGCAGCAGCACTCGTCAGCTTTGATCCCAGAGATAAGAATAAGCTGTTTCAAACCAATTATGCAGGTACCCGCGATATGGTTGACATAGCCCTGGAATATAATATTCCGCGGCTTGCCTATCTCTCATCAGTAGCGACACTGCCCCGCAGAGACGGAAAAATCACAGATGAATCTGACATCGGCGAACTCCCTGACTTTGGAAGCGCGTATGCCGAATCGAAATATCGTGCTGAAATGGAAGTACATCGGGGATTCGCAGAGGGACTCCAGGGGGTAATAGTGAATCCCTCTATTATATTGGGCATTGGAGATTTCACACGCGGCTCTCTCAAAATTTTTGATACGGTCAGGAAGGGATTGAAATTTTATCCTACGGGTAGCTGCGGGATGGTGGATGCTGATGACGTAGCTCGTGCCATGATAGAATTAATGAATCATGAGGCGCTTTTTGGCGGGAGATTTGTCCTGAATTCCGAGTGTATTTCCTGGGAAAATCTCTTTAATATGATGGCTTCGGAAATGCATATTGCAGCTCCGAAGATTGCAACAAAGCCATGGCAGGCGTCCATTTACTGGAGAATAGAAGCATTGAAGAGTCTTTTAACCGGAGATTCACCTATTGTTACCAAAGAGACGGCTCGTGCGTCATATCAGGATTTCTGCTACTCATCGGGAAAATTGATACGCCTGCTGCCAGACTTTCATTTTACGCCGATAAGCTCTACCATCAGGGATGCGGCACAGGAAATTTTATCTGCAAGCTCAAACAGCACAATCAAATAATGGATTTCAAGCTCGAAAGTGAATTTAAGCCTACTGGTGATCAGCCGGAAGCTATCAGACAGCTGGTAGATGGCCTTACGGCCGGAGAACGTCAGCAGGTACTCCTGGGTGTTACAGGTTCCGGAAAAACCTTAACTATGGCTAATGTCATTCAGCAGGTGAATAAGCCTACGCTCATTCTCACGCATAATAAGACGCTGGTTTCTCAGCTATATTCTGAGTTTTGTCAGTTCTTTCCCGAAAATGCTGTGGAGTACTTTGTCTCCTATTACGATTACTATCAGCCGGAAGCTTATGTGCCATCAAGCGATATATATATTGAGAAGGAACTTGCCATCAATGAGCAGATAGAAAGGCTTAGGCTCCGCGCAACTACATCGTTGCTCTCGGGAAGAAAAGATGTTATTGTAGTATCTTCTGTTTCATGTATCTATGGTATGGGAAACCCAAACTCTTTCCGGAGTGCCATTACAGGCATACAGGTAGGACAGTCGATTACCCGGAACAAGCTGCTCTTCAAGCTAATCGAATCTTTATATAACCGGACAACGGCGAACTTTACACGAGGTACTTTCCGGGTGCAGGGAGATACTATTGATATATATCCTCCGTATATGGATGTTGCTTTCCGTATTGCCTTTTTCGGAGACGAAATAGAAGGGCTCGAAGTCATAGATCCGGAAACAGGTAAGAAAATACAGTCTCGTGAGTCGATTACTATCTTTCCTGCAAATCTATTTGTAACGGCTCCAGATACCTTAAAAGCGGCTAT
>JBBRLW010000077.1:0-8161 GCA_038231115.1 Bacteroidia bacterium | reverse complement strand
GCTCTGAGGATCAGTCCGAAGAAATCTGCATTGGATCTGCTGCCGAGCTGAAATCGGAAATCGACAAAGCCGTCCAAGCCGGATTCATGGAGCGTAATCCGCTCGGCTCATTTACCGAAGGCAACTTCTCCAAAGAAAACTACGGCTCCTTTGATCTCCATAAGCCCTATGCCGATCAGATTATCCTTGTGTCTGCTTCCGGACAGAAAATGCTGCGCGAAAGCGACCTGATTGATGTCTGGTTTGACTCCGGAGCCATGCCCTATGCGCAGCTGCATTATCCATTTGAGAATAAAGCCCTTGTTGATGAAAATCAGTACTTTCCGGCGGATTTTATTGCCGAGGGCGTGGATCAAACCCGTGGATGGTTCTTCACGCTCCATGCCATCTCCACCATGATATTCGATTCCTTAGCGTATAAAGCAGTGGTCTCCAATGGACTGGTGCTGGACAAAAACGGAAACAAAATGTCCAAGCGTCTCGGCAATGCCGCAGATCCCTTTGAGACAATCAAGAAATACGGTCCGGATGCACCCCGCTGGTACATGATCACCAATGCGCAGCCCTGGGATAATCTCAAATTTGATGAAGCTGGTATCGCTGAAGTACAGCGCAAATTCTTCGGAACGCTGTATAATACCTATTCCTTCTTCGCGCTGTACGCCAATATCGATGGATTTGACTACTCCGATCCCGAGCTGGACGATACGCAGCGTCCCGAAATAGACCGCTGGATTCTTTCCATGCTTAATTCCCTGATTGCCGAAGTGGACAGGCTATACGCCGCTTATGAGCCGACCCAGGCCGGACGTGCCATCGAAACATTTGTGGATGAGCATCTCAGCAACTGGTATGTGAGGCTCTGCCGCAGGCGGTTCTGGCGTGGAGATATGTCGGAAGATAAGCTCTCGGCCTATCAGACGCTCTATACCTGCCTTGAAACCCTTTCCCTGCTCATCAGCCCCATAGCGCCTTTTTTTGCTGATCAGCTTTTCCGCGATCTCAATCTCATTTCCGGAAAAAACACTGCTCAAAGTGTCCATCTCGCTGATTTCCCCGCCGTGCAGGCCAATCATATTGATTCCGCCCTTGAGGAGCGGATGCTGATGGCACAGTCCGTTTGCTCGATGGTGCTGAGCCTCCGGAAAAAGTCTAAAATACGTGTCCGTCAGCCCCTTGCGCGGATCATGATTCCGATTCTGGATCCGGAGATGCAAACCCATATAGAACAGGTCAGGGACCTGATTCTATCCGAAGTAAACGTCAAAGCGATAGAGTACGTCGGGGAAGAGTCTGGCGTGATCGTCAAGCGCATCAAGCCGGACTTCAAAAAGCTCGGTCCCAAATATGCCCAGAAGATGAAGCAGGTACAGCAGGCCGTCCTCGCCATGTCTGCGCATGATATTGCACAGCTTGAGAATGAAGGTCGCATTGAGCTTGTACTCGGTGATGACCGTTTCCTGATCATCCCGGAAGATGTGGAAATACTCACCGAAGATATTCCCGGATGGCTCCTCCAGACCCAGGGGAAAATTACGGTAGCACTGGATACAACACTAAGTCCGGAGCTACTGCGTGAAGGCCTTGCCCGTGAAGTCATTAATCGGATTCAGAATCTCCGGAAAAGCTCCGGACTGGAAGTCACGGATCATATCCATGTCCTGATTGAATCCCATGCGGAATTAAACGAATCGGTCAGTGCATTTAAGGATTATATTTGCAGCGAAATTCTGGCCGATACCCTCCAGCTGACTGATCAGATACCTTCCGGTGCTGAAAGTGTTGAGATAGATTCGATCCGGACTCAAATTAAACTCACACGTGCCTGAAATTGACTATCAGGTTTTTCTAATATAATGGAAGAGAACACTAATCCGCAGACAAGCAGCAAACGATACGGCGATGAGGAGCTTCAGGAGTTCCGCGACCTGATCAACAAGAAGCTGGAAAAAGCCCGCACCGAGCTGGTCTATCTTCAGGATAGCATCAAGAACTCAAGCGGAGAAGGCTCCGATGATGCCTTTGGCGCCAACAAGCTCATGGAAGATAATAGTGTCAGCATGGAAAAAGAGCAGATGACCCAGCTCGCCGAGCGTCAGCGCAAGTTCATCAAGAACCTCGAGGATGCCATGGGACGCATTGAGAACAAGACCTACGGAATATGCAAGGAGACAGGCCTTCTCATCAGCAAGGAGCGCCTGAGAGCTGTCCCGCATACGACCCTCAGCATCGAAGCCAAGCTCAATCCGAACAAATAGAGCATCCATAAGGCTTTGACTATTAACTCAGAAGAAGAAGAGTCCCTAATCGTTCCCGAGCCGGTATACGCTCAGGAGCACGATATTCCTGCACCGCAAGCGATCCGCCACCGGATACAGCCCTCCGACTTTACCATTCCTCTGGCACTGATTCTCATCGTGCTGATACTGGATCAGGTCATCAAAATATGGATCAAAAAGACCATGCTCGTCGGAGAGGAGTTTTCCGTCATCGGCAACTGGTTCATTATCCATTTTACGGAAAATAACGGAATTGCCTTCGGGCAGGAATTCGGCGGACGGAATGGCAAGCTCTTCCTGACCCTATTCCGGATGATGGCCGCCGGAGGTATTCTATGGTATATGTTCCACCTCATCCGGAGGGGATTCCCGCGCGGACTCGTTCTCAGCATCGCGCTCATCTTTGCCGGCGCTATGGGAAACATCATTGACAGTATATTCTACGGCGTCGTATTCGAGCCGATCAATAATTACCTCGGTGGATGGTTCCATGGCAAAGTCGTGGATATGTTCTATTTCCCGATATTGACCGGCATCTATCCCTCCTGGATACCCGGCCTCGGCGGAACGCCTTATACCTTCTTTGAGCCGGTGTTCAACCTCGCTGATGCCTCCATTTCTATTGGAGTCATCCTGATCATCCTCTTCTTCCGCAAAGGACTCAAAGAGACCTAAGCGCCTGCATTCTATTATATGACATTCTCCGCCTAAACACGGAGAATCGCGTCAAACTTATTCTTCCCATAGAGACAAATATGTCTATAGACTACTTCGGCAGACGGAATACCTGCACCGACTCCGATTTGTTGCGCGTTAGGCCAGATCCACCGGACTTATCCGAGCAGGTAACAATCGTAGAGTCATCCAGGAAACCGAATCCCTCCATATACGCGTAGATGATATTGCTGCCTCCGCCTATGTTGCCGCTGTTATCCCCCAAAGGAAACTGATAGCTCTGTCCGGTAGCTGATATAGTCCAGCTGGCCGGATCCAGCGTCCCGATCCAGAATTTGGACTCCTCCTGTGATACGATCACAATCTGATTTCCATGCAATGTCAGCTCTGAATAATCCGAGTAATGCGCCGGAGATTGCATCATGGCGACTGTTGTCCAGTCATTATCTGCCGTGTTCTGCTTCATGACGTGGATTTTCCCTGTGCCCTCAATCAGCCCCAGCAGATAATCCGTATTATTATACCGCAGATATGCCAAGCCTTCCATGCCTTTTCCCTGGGTAGATGACGTAAACAGGGCATCTGCCCATCCGGAGCTTAGGAACTTCATATTTCCATCATACTCACGGATTTCCGGATTGTATGCGCCATTATGCTTGGCAGCTTCGATGGATACGAAAAAGTGATTTGTAAAGGGATTATGCGTTATCGCCTCAAAATTGGAGGAAGCGCTGGAACTCGGGCCGACGAGCTGATTGGAAGCAGAGTTCTGCGGAAGCCCATTGGACGCGATACCAATCTCAAAAAGATTGTCATAGACCATATAGATCAGTCCGTTTACAACCGTCAGTCCGCTCCCCTCAAAAGAGCTGGATGAGTTGGTTCCCTGATACAGCGTATAGCATTTCGACTCCCTCAGCGGTGCGGAAAGAAACTTCAGCACATCCGGCTGCACGCCTCCGGTGCTGGAAGTTGTACTCGTCGTGCTCGTGGTAGAGGTCGTAGATGTTCCGGTGGTGGAACCCGTAGTTGTAGAAGCCGGCAGAGGCTGCGTGTTTTTCAGGCAGGCACTCAGCAGCAGAAGGCTCCCCAGCAGGGAGGCAGATAATAATCGGATGCTCATAATCTATTAATTCTGATCAGGAAAAATGCGAAGGTACTTGGAGTATCCTGTTATTTCTTCTGCACTCGACCAGTAGACCGATCAATTCGATGAGCCCCTTACCTTTGTCGATAATAATGATGCTACGCCGGCTGATCAAATCCGCACTCAATGGCCTCGGACTGTATTCTGTCCTCAGCCGGATCATGTTCCGGTACCGCATCCTCCCGCGCTATGAGGAGCCCGAAGCACTCCGCCGGCAGCGCAGGGACTTCTACCGGCAGCTCATCCGGCCCGGAATGCTCTGCTTTGACGTAGGAGCCAACATCGGCAACCGGACAGCCATCTTCCTCGCACTTGGCGCGCGGGTCATCGCCATTGAGCCTCAGCCCAAATGCGCCGATTTCCTCCAAAAACGCTTCGGCAGCGCCATTACACTCCTCCGGAAAGGACTCGGAGCTGAGCTGGGCAGGGCGGAGATGTATATTCCCGAATCCTCCACCATCGCGTCTATATCCGAGTCCTGGATCGAATCAGTACGTCAAAGCCGCTTTGAAAACTATCACTGGAATGAATCGCTTTCCATTGAGCTGAGTACCCTGGATCTGCTAATTTCGCAATACGGACTCCCCGATTTCTGCAAAATTGACGTGGAAGGGTACGAATTCCCCGTCCTCCAGGGACTCAGCCAGCCGATCCCCTGCCTCTCTTTTGAGTACACCCTCCCCGAGCAATCCCATGAGCTACGCAGCTGCCTCCTCCGTCTCCAAAGCCTCTCCCCGGAGTATCAGTGCAACTATTCCATTGCCGAAACCATGGCCTTTGCCCTGCCTCAATGGATTCCCATCTCGGATATGCTCCAGCTTATCAGCACCTCCGCCTTTGCAGGCACCGGCGGCGGCGATATTTATCTGAGCTTGGGTAGCTCCGTAAAACATAAAGTCTAAATGTAAGTGGAGAATATGATGCGGAAATCCAGAGTAAATTTTATGGCAAATGAACTACACTGATCCTGTGGCAGAACTATATATCGTATAAAGCAATGGATATCAATGAATAAACAAACCAAATCTATTGTTTTCTTTCTTATTTCTGTAGCAATAATCATTCTTATATCAGCCATACAGGATGAAGAGATAAATAATCAGGAAAGAAAAGAATTTAATCTCTTCAATAGAAGTAGTCTTTCTGGTATTATAACATATAAGGATATTCTATATCATAAATCGGCTTTTAGAGCCTGTCTAAGAATTTTTATTTGCGCATTTGAGATGATTTTGGTGTCAGCCAAGACGGGCTTTGAAGGATATAGCAGCGCTTCTACGTTCAAAAAATCCAACGCAGGATGACGCAAAAAGCATCCAAATAAGCTTTTATAAAATTTTTAGACAGGCTCTTAGATTAAAAGGAAGTAAAGAACTATACTTATTTAACGATTTTCGAAGCGAAACTCTCAATGGCGGACACCACTTTAATGATGTTGCTACTTTCGGGGACTCGGTTTTTAAGCCTTCATATTCCGATACACTAAAACTTATCAAAAATAGGAAGATATATAGATATACTTTTTGGCATAATGTCATTGAATGATTAGGTTTTTAACGGCCTTTCCACTCTTAAAAAGCAAGCTACATCGCCGACCTCCACAGAAATACCCTATCTTTGGCACATGTATCCGCAAGTATGGACACGAACTATGCATGTAAGTATTCCTACTCAATGAGTATGGATGACAGGGTCAATAGTGGATCGGTCAGCGGCGCAGGCTTTGGATATTACGGCATAGAGGAATGGATTGTATCTACGCATTAGACACAAACAGTAATGATTAGAAGATATCTGGAGTACATTTACTATCATTGGTGCCTAATTGAAACAAAAAAGGACAATTCTACAAACACTAATGGTTGGAGCGGAATGTTTTTGATTCTAGCAATTCTATTTTTCATTGAATTTGGTCTATTTTGTATTATAATTAACTTGTTTCACGTGGAAAGTATTATGAATAATTTTACAAACAGCTTTTCTATGAAAACCAGGCTACTCATGATAATCTTTTTTGTAGTTCCAAATCTGCCATTCGTTTTTTATTATTTTGCTCGTGATAAAGCCTTTAAAGTCATATTAGATCGCTATCATAACGAAACGATCCAAGAAAAGAACAGGGGAATAAGATGGGCTTGGCTATCTCTACTATTCTCTTTTGTATTATTAATACTGCTTATAGCTACAGCAGTTAACATCGGTAAATAAAAAGTCTGCTATGCAGTAACCCTACGGCCACCACTACATAATTCCTTATTATAAGACGTGTCCTCACAAGCCTAAAATTAGGTACGAATGCAATGCGTATAAATCGTACGTCCGGAGACTTCTCGGTAAAACGCTCAGTCTTCGCAAACAATAGCGAGAAATAAATCAAGACAGGATACGTGATATAATCTCCCCCTTAATCACTTTCCCAAAGAACTTACCTTATTCGCTCTCCCTGCTGCCGCTTTATCTTTGCCGGAGTATGCTCCTGACTTTCGTCCTGATCTACTTCGCGGCTACGCTGCTGATCGGCCTCCTGGCGGCAAGGCGTGTCAAATCGGGTGAGGATTTTATTCTCGCCGGACGCTCCCTGCCAGCCTATATATCCACCGCCGCGCTGTTCGCTACCTGGTTCGGATCCGAGACCGTCCTCGGTGCCTCCTCCGTTATGGCCAAAGAAGGGCTGATGGGCGTCATAGAGGATCCCTTCGGGGCATCCCTATGCCTCGTCATCCTCGGAATGTTCTTCGCCCGCCCGCTCTACCGGATGAATATCCTCACTTTCGGTGACTTCTACGGACAGCGCTACGGGCGCAGAGCCGAGCTGATCGCCTCCGTTTTTCTCATTCTCACTTACATCGGATGGATCTCTGCGCAAATGGTTGCGCTCGGAATCATTATGCAATCGGTATCTGGCCTGCCTGTCCTCTATGGCATCCTGATCGGGACAGCCATCGTAGTCATCTACACCTTTTTCGGAGGTATGTGGGCGGTCTCCATTACAGACTTTATTCAGATGATATTTATTATCCTTGGGTTGGTTCTCGCTGCCGGATACATCGTAATGCACCACAGCTTCCCCGAAATGCTCGCGCAGCTGCCAGAGGGTCACCTCAGCTTCTACCGCCCAAGCGATGCGACGGGCAATCTCAACTACTTTGCCGCCTGGATTACCCTCGGATTCGGTTCTATCCCCCAACAGGATCTGTTCCAGCGCGTCATGTCAGCCAAATCCGAGCGGACGGCCGTCTTTTCAGCCTATGCTGCCGCCCTCCTGTATCTGACCATCGCCCTGATCCCCCTCCTGCTCGCGCTCTATGCCCGCGTATTTCTGCCGGAACTCATCGGCCTCGATGCCCAGCTGATGCTTCCTCAGCTCATTATGCGTGAGACGCCGCTCCCTGTGCAGATCCTCTTCTTCGGAGCCTTGCTCTCCGCCGTCATGAGCACCGCTTCCGGAGCCATCCTCGCACCCGCCTCGGTATTAAGCGAGAATATCCTCGGACATTTTATCCTCAAGCGCAGTCCGGAAGGCGGCTGGAACAAAGGACAGCTTCTCCGCATAACCCGCTACGCCGTAGTCGGAATTGCCATGCTCTCGCTCAGCCTCGCCCTTTTCTCACACGATATCTACCGCCTTGTGGGAGAAAGCAATGCCCTCGGACTCGTTGCCCTATTTGTCCCCCTGACCGCCGGAATCTATTGGAAAAAAGCCTCCCGTATGGGAGGCATCCTCGCTATGTTATGCGGAACCCTTGTCTGGATCTCAGCCTACCTCATGAACACAGACATCAATCCGATGCTCTACGGCTTCGCCGGAAGCATCGCCGGACTCTTATCCGGCAGTATGCTCTGGAAAAACTTTGGTTCAGTGAACAGTTAAAAGTGAACAGTTAAGGGGATGGAATGTAAAACGGGTATTCAGCAACTCCCTACCACCGTCAGGTCATTTAGACCGGAGTTTTGCCGCTGAAGGGAGGCCTCCAAGCCGACCGAAGCAGGCATTACGCAGCGGAGAAATCTTCAGCAACTCCACCACCGTCAGGTCATTTCGACCGGAGTTTTGCCGCTG
>JBBRLW010000076.1:0-8172 GCA_038231115.1 Bacteroidia bacterium | reverse complement strand
TGGTACCAGAAAACCACCATCCAAAAATTCCAGCCAGGTTAAAATATTGTGTATGTAAGATTTTTAATCCGGTTGATTTTACGAGGTTGCTCAACCCCTCCCTATTATATCTCCTGTAATGATCCAGCATTTTATCCAGACAATTATATACGGGAGAGCAGGCATATCCATCAAGATTAAAATAATCCTGGATACCCAACTCATTTGCAATATCGTTAATACCGGATTTGAGCCTTCTTCCATAGTCCCACATGTGGCCAACTACGTCTTCTCTTTGATTGATCTCCTGTGTTTTGATAAAAGCCCCCAGTCCGGACATCTCTGCACCATAAGTTGAGGAGAGCAAAAATGTCCGCTCCATACCCGAGTTATTGATAGATCCCATCTCCATTACATCTCTTCTTCCTGCGAGTATCGCCACTGAAAATCCATTTGAAGTAGCTTTACCGAATGTCATCAGGTCTGCCTGAACATTGAACATGTGAGACGCACCTTTCAGATTCCATCTGAAACCTGTAATGATCTCATCTAGAATGAGAAGGGTGCCATTTTTAGTGCACTCATCCCTAACCTGCCTTACAAAGTTATTTTCATACTCATTGCAATTGCAGGCATTTTGATCATCAAAGTTTGATCTCCCACATCCTGATAGGCAGGGATTAAGCGTAGGAGTACATGGCTCCATGATTACGGCTGCTATCTCACCCGGATACTGATCGAAAAGCGCTTTCAGGCTTTCAATGTTATTATAATGGAATTTGATACTCTGAGAATGATGTTCTTCCGGTATGCCTCTCGGAATGACCGTTGTCCCGATAAACCAGTCATCAAATGAAAAGAAGGGATTTTCGGCACATACGGCCACGCGCTTGCGGCCTGTAAAAGAACGCGCCAGCTTCACTGCTGCTGTAGTAACATTCGATCCATTCTTGGCAAACTTAACCATATCAGCACCAGGGATTAGCGAAGTGCAAAGTTCCGCAGCTTCCAGTTCCGTAAGTGAAGCACGGGTCAGGTTATTACCTTTCATGATCTCATCACAGGCAGCCTGAGAAATTTCCGGATTGGCATATCCTACGGTTACCGCACGGAGTGCCATTCCATAATCAAGATATTTTTTCCCGGAAGCATCCCAAACGTATGCACCCTCTCCACGAGTGAGAATTTTTGGAGCATTTGCAGGAAACTGATCATCTCCACGGCTATATGTATGTGCGCCTCCGGGGATGACTTTATGCAGGCGGTCGCTATATTCAGATTCGTAAATGCTATTCATATCTAAATGAGTAAAATTGATCAATTATTTTCTATTTCAATTTGACGGTTAAAATTGGCCATATATTCATCGGTCAGTGATGAATTGTGCTTATCAAGGGATTGTCCGGCAACCAGTTCCCAAATTTTTTCATCCTCAACAGTTGTAGAATTTTCTCCAAAGTGAGATATAATGGAATTGAAAAAGGCAAAATCCTCGGGATAATCTAATGTAAATCTCCAGGATTTATGCTCCGGAGGCTCATGATAGGCTACAGTCTGAATTTTTTCAGTTTCAAAAATGCGACCCCACCCAGTTTCCAGCATTTCCTCATTATGAGACTGCATAGTGTGGGCAAGATACTCGGTTCTAAATCCCCAGGAATTCATCCCTAACGGAAGTCCGGTGGTCTTATATATATCAGACCAAGGGAATTGTATCATGCTCGACTGAAGCATTTGAGCAGCACTTGGAGAGCAAAGGATATCATCTCCATCTATTGATATGATATGGCTAAATTTATAGTGTGCGGCACAGTCAGCGAGGCGCTTCGGTACATTACCATCATTACCCTGAAATACCTCTACAGGAAATATGGAAGAGAAATGCTTAAAAGCTGCGTTTTCAGGACGATCAGATGTACAGATAACCAGCTTGACTTCATTACAGCCAATAGATTCCTTAAATACATGAACGAAGCGGGAAATCAGCCAATACATCATCTCACGATCGGCAGATTTCTCAAAATGCTTATCCCTCAGACGCGTGGAACCCATTCGGGCAATGAAGAGAACGCCAATCATAATATGTCAACAAATTTACCGCTCCGGGAAGATTCTTCAATAGAATAAAGAAGCTTCAGAATGCGATGATCGTATTCTATAGAGTTGAAAAAAGGCTTGTGTCCTTCAATCGCTTCAAAGAAATTGATTAGCTCTTCAGCATACATCTGTTCTGCAATGTTCTTGTTATACCCTTCTGCAGCAGAGTTGAGTTCGTATGTGTGTTTATCAAAAGACTCCGTTTGCGGATTGAAAATCTTTATTTCGTTCTCATCCCATGACCAGGTCAGCTGACGTTCTGATCCGTTAATTGTTATTTTTCGGGTAGCATATCGGGACACTACATCAACGACCAGATTGATGATCAGCTTATCGTAATCAAGGAGTGCATTGTATGTATCGTCAATATGCTCGGCGCCCTGAATTTCGATTGTCTTTTTTACTACGCCGCAAACTCTCCTGGGAAATCCAAAGAGCTTGGTCAGCCAGGTCAGTTCAAAAGGGACAATTTCTCTCGCTCCACCCGTATCCGGATTGGAAACATAATAATCAGATACTGGCTCATAAGTATGCCAGTCAGGCAGATACTGTCCGGAGTGGTAGCTGACATTGGTAATATCGCCCAAAACGCCTGAATTTACCAGTTCATATATTTTTTTTACCGCCGGATGGAAATACATCGTGGCAGAAGGAGCTGCGACCAGATTGTTAGATTTTAGCCTTTCCACTACTTCTGCCATACCTGTATCTACAACACTTGCTTCTACAAAGTATGGAACATTGTGCTTCATGGCCAGATCGATATAAATATGATGTGCATCCGGGGGAACAGAAATGATAAGTGCAGAGTATTTCCCCGCACTCAATGCTGTAGATGGATCGCTTTCTATAGACATGGCATGGAGTCGGCTTGCCTCATCTATTCTGTCCTGACGCGTGTCATATCCTGCTATGTGACTAAATCCTATATTCATCAGGTTGCGGATGCGGCGCTTGCCCATTGATCCCAATCCGACGACTAATATTTTATGATCTGTGCTAAAATTCATCTGTCTTTATTCTTAGTTGAGCTTTAAATGTTTGATATCTTCCTGGGCTTTGATATAATCTTCATGCCGGCCGATGTCCAGCCAGTATCCAAGAATGGGAAATGATAAGAGCCTTTTTCCACATTTCATGACTTCTTCCATGAGGTCGGTAGCGTTATAAAATTGGTCCTGTGGAATGCAGGATAATACCTCTTTCTTAATTAGGTAGATTCCGGCATTGGAGTAATAAGTATAGGTTGGCTTTTCTTTAAAGTCATGTACCATCCCGTCTTTGGTTTCCAGTACGGCGTAGGGCACACTGACGTGATAGGGTATAGTAGCCACCATGAAATCGGCATCCCGTTCTATAAATTCGCGATAAAATTCTTCAAAGTCTATTGTAGTTAACAAATCCGAATTCATCACAAGAATGGTGTCGTGGGCAAAATCTTTGACGCGATTTACTGCACCGATGGTTCCCAAGGGTTTGTCCTCATCAATGTACCCGATTTGTAGCTGACGGGAAGAACCATCAAGGAAATAATCTTTTATCTTATCAGCCATATAATTGACTGATATATATATATGTTCTACGCCGTAATCCGCAAGCCGGTCAATATTATATTCAATGATGGGCTTGTCACCAACTTTGAGCATAGGCTTAGGCAGATGCTCCGTAAGTGGACGAAGCCTCCTACCCTCGCCACCGGCCATAAGCACGGCATCAATAGGAAGAATTGACTTCTTCTCATTCAGATTTATAATGCGGGTAATGCGGCGGTCTTTATCCAATACCGGAACGAGATGAATGTTTTTCTTGCGAAACTCATCAATATGCGCCAGATCATATTCGTTCTTGACGAGGTACCTGAAATCAGCGCACATAATCGTGCTAATACTTTCTGATATGGCAGCGCCTGCTAAAAAGCCACGACGAACATCTCCATCTGTCAGCGTACCGACCAGTACCTGGTTTTCATCAATTACGAAAAGCGTCAGATTTGTTCCGAGATGGTTGAGCTTTTCAATAGCTTCCCTGATAAGAGCATCAGCACCAATAATCTGATTTTCAGTTTGAACCATCTTTGAGTATTTTTATGATTTTGGAAGCTGCCTGGCCATCTCCATAAATATGGAGAGGCATATTAGAAGGATCAAAAGTACTGACTTCTCTTACAGCCTCAAGTATAGATTGTTCATTTATTCTTACATTCCTAATATTGGGAGTTATAAGCCTTCCCTCCTGACGGCTCCCCAGATTGAGCACCAGCTTGGGGAAGAATGAAGCTTCTACGAATCCGGATGAGGTATTCCCAAGCAAAAACGAGCAGTACTTCATTGCGGAAAGATATCCAATAGTGCCGAGTGATTCTACTCCGAATGCCATAGGATGCTGTAGTATAAACGCTTCCAAAGCTCTTCGGATTACAGTGCCCTGCGTATCTGCATTCGGCATTGTAATAAGAAACTGATAGTCAGATATTTTTGACAGGGCGCTAATTATCTCCTGAATGTACTCCTCATTTTTATAGCTCTCCACTGTTTCCGGATGGAAAGTAATCAGTATTGTAGGTACGGATAAGTCTATTGCAAACAAATCCCGAAATTCATCAATAGATAAGAGATGGAGCTGGGAGAGATTATCAATGCTCAGTGCACCTACCTGATGCACATGATGAGAACTTCCGGTGATGTCTATTACTTTTTGCGCGTAAGCCTCCGTAGAGACAAAATGCAGCACAGAACTCAGTGTAAGGCAATGTCTGAAAGTATTGTCAATCGCGCCGAGGGTCGTTTCTCCTCCGTGCAGATGGGCAAATTTTATTTGGAATGGAATTCCCGCTGTTACTGCAGCAAACATCTCATATCTATCGCCCAGGCAAAAAACGATGTCATATTCTACCTGCGCCCACAGCGCAGCAAATTTGATTTGGGTCAATCCGATGGCTGTACTGATGGCTTCAGGAGAATCCGATGTCAGCATCGACTCTACAGTATGAGCTACCTTGAAGCCATCCTTTACAATATTATTGAGTGTAAAGCCATGAAAATTAGAAACATGTGTCCCGAAAGCTATAATCTCGAGATCGAATAAAGGATCCGCCTCGAGCATTTGCAGTAGAGGATAGTATATGCTATAGTCCGCTCTGGAACTTGTCAGTATGCCTACTCTCAACTGATATGCTCGTAAAAAAGAGTTTGATCCTTGGCCATATTCATTCTCAGCTTTTTGCCGATAACTCTATCCATTTCCATCGGTGAGATGCCTGTTCCGGGACGTTTCATTCGCAGATCTCTTTCTGTAAGTATATGACCTTCAGAAAGATCGGATGCCAGATGGATACTCTTGCGTGCAATCGCTATATTTTTAGCTTCAGATGCAGACGGACGTTTGATTCCATCTCCCAAAGCCTGTTCTATATTTCTGATCGCCCTGACCATAGCCTTAAGCTCCACAGGCTCCAGAGAAGCCTTATGATCAGGCCCTTCCATATCTGTATCCAAGGTGAAATGCTTTTCTATTACAGTTGCACCTAAAGCAACCGCAGCGATCGGAATTTCAATGCCGAGCGTATGATCAGAATAACCGATGCTCACTTTGAGGGAATTGCCTATCGTATTCATTGCTGATAGATTTACATCAGCCATTGGAGTAGGATATTCGGTATTACAATGCAATACAGTAATCTGGTCACGGGTCAAACCCTCATGCTCCAGAATATTGATACATGTTTCTACCTCACCGAGATTTGCCATTCCAGTGGATAAAATCACGGGCTTTCTTTGCGCCGCAATCTTCTTGAGCTGAGGAAGGTTAGTTATTTCGCCTGAGGGAATTTTGAAGAAATCCAGATCAAATCTGCTCAAAAGATCAACACTATCCGAATCAAATGCAGTGGAGGAGAATTTGATTCCTCTCTGTTTGCTATAATCAAATAGCTCCTGATGCGCTTCAACGGAAAGCTCAAGCTTCTTGACCATTTCGAGCTGTGTTTCCTCGGCTTTTCCGGTATTATTTATTTGATATTCTGCTTTTTTAGCGGATATGCTCAGTGAGTTTTCCGCGATAAATGTCTGAAACTTCACATAATCTGCACCTGCATCGGCGGCGGCATCAATCAATTTGCGAGCGAGTTCAATGCTTCCGTTATGATTGACGCCAGCTTCTGCGATAATTATTACCGGCTGGCTGCTCATAAATTATCCTTAATGACTTTTGCTGGAATACCAACAGCTACCTTATTGGATTCGAGTGCTTTATTGAGTACTGCTCCGGCCCCGAGTACTGAGTTATCTCCACATTCTACATACTGGAGTATTACTGAATTGGTACCGAAGAGATTTCCCGTTCCTATATTGACACCCCCAGAGATATTACATCCAGGATTGAATACATTACACGAAGCAATGATGCTATCATGTCCGAGAGTAGTATTGAGGTTGAATATATTAAATGAGTCTATTACAATATCCGTCGTGAAAATACATCCGGCGGTAATGATATTACCTCGTCCGTATTGGATACCTCGTGCATGTCCCACAAAATTGGGATGGATGAGGTTTGGAAATTGAAAAGCAGAGAATTTATCTCCGAGCTTTTTTAGAAGTTTCGGATCGCCCACACCCATAGCGACTAAACAGTCCTGATGATGCGTTAGAAAATCGGATTCTTTGAAAACTTTATAGCTCTCACCGGCTACTGTGATTGACTCTGATTGAGGGTCATAATCTACAAATCCTAGAAAATTATACTCCTGCCTATTTGCATTGATATCCTCAATAAGGAAAAGAACTTCCTTTGCGAAACCTCCGCAGCCTAAAATTGCGATGTCTTTCATCAGATAATTACGCTACTTGGTATGTTTACGACTCTATCTTCCAGCCACTCTGAAATAGCCAAGTTTCCATGCTGGAAATTCTTATACATTTCCAGGTGATTCATCAGTTTCCAGATAGGGCGCGTCATTACTCCGTTTTCATTACTGAATTTGAGGAACTCCTCCTTTTGCTCAGGCTCATCAAATACAAGTGTATTGAGCCAGTGATTTGCTGTGGTTTCAGGAATTTCCTGAACAAAGCGGACAGGTTTGTCGGCAAAAAACGTAGCATATTCATCCGCCAGCTTGCGTTTGCGTTGCATAAAATCCGGTAGCTGCTCTAATTGCGCACAGGCCATTGCTGCATTCAGATTAGGCATCCGATAATTGTAGCCCGTCATATCATGGACATATTCCCATTTATGAGGAATTTTAGCAGTCGTTGTTATATGCTTGGCGAGCTTACCCAAGCGGTCATCATTGGTGATAATAGCACCGCCACCTCCACAGGTAACGGTTTTATTTCCGTTAAAGCTGAAGGTGCCCAGAAGTCCGAATGTTCCGGTATGCTTTCCGTGTGAATAGCTTCCAAGACTTTCCGCTGCATCCTCTATAACAGGGATATGGTAGTGATCACATATTTCTACGATCTTTTCTATTCGGCAGCAGAATCCAAACGTATGCATTGGAATACATGCGGCGATCCTTTTTCCAGTTGATTTATTATATGCCGATCCATCTTTGATTTCAGCATTTTCACTGAGCCAGTTCTCTAATGCCTCGGGAGATAAGCCTAAAGTGTCTTTATCAACATCAATAAAAACGGAGGAAGCATGGGTATATGCAATTGCATTTGCCGTAGCAATGAAAGTCAAAGGCTGCGTGAGAACTTCGTCTTCGGAAGTAACGCCTGCAATTACAAGTGCTGCATGAAGTGAGGCCGTCCCATTGACGGTAGCTATGGCATATTTGGATCCGGTAATGGCGCGCATCATTTCCTCAAATTTATCCACATACGCTCCAACGGAGGAGACAAATGTGGAGTCAATTGCATCCATGACATATTTCTTCTCATTTCCCACAAAGCGAGGCTCGTGCAATGGAATGAATTGATCGGGTTTCTGAAATTTCTCCCGTATAAAATCCAGTATCTCTTTATACATTATAGATATCGGGTTTATAGATTTTGAGATTATTAGGCTCCCTGAACCACTCTATTGTTTTTTCGAGTGCCTGATCAAGCGTATGATTCTGTTTCCATGAAGTATGCTCCATTATCTTTTTATTGG
>JBBRLW010000075.1:0-8238 GCA_038231115.1 Bacteroidia bacterium | reverse complement strand
GGGATGTCGGATTATTTTGTTTGAGGTAGGTAGTTAGCTCTGCAATTGGATAGGCATCGGCAAGCTTGTAGGGGCCAATAGATACCCTTCTCAAATCTGACATGTATGCGCCTGAATTGATTGCTTTGCCTAAATCGCTTACCAAGGAACGGATGTATGTCCCCTTATTACAATGTACATAAAAGCTGATCTCGGGAAGAGAAACGTCCGTTATATCAAACTCAAAGATGTGCTGCATTCGGGATTTCATTTCTACTTCCTTTCCCGCCCGTGCCATATCGTAGCTACGTTTTCCATCAATTTTTATTGCTGAGAACACAGGAGGGGTCTGGCTGATCTCTCCTACAAAAGACTTTGCCGCTTCATAAATCTGAGCAGGCAGCACTTGAGAAATATCAAAAGTTTGATCAACCTCTGTTTCCATATCGTAGGAAGGTCTTGTAGCTCCCAATATCATTTTACCGGTGTAGGCTTTATCTAATCCGGTCAGCTCAGTCAGTTTTTTTGTGAATTTTCCGGTGGCAACGATCATTAAGCCGGAAGCCAGAGGATCAAGGGTGCCTCCATGACCTGTTTTGGCGCCTGAGGCATTCTTTACTTTACGGACAATATCAAATGATGTCCAGCCTTTTGGCTTATCAATTAATAGGATAGCTCCTTCACGGATCTCTTCAATAGGAGGGAAAAGCATGGATTACTCCTCGTTTCGTACCGGACGCTTCATAATCGCATAGATCATGAAAACGAAGCCTGACATCAATACGAGTACGGACAAGGTTATTTTCCGGAAGCTATAAATATCTTCATTGCCAATCATCAGCATAAATCCGAGGACAATTAGTCCGAATCCGATGGCTATTAATTTGTAATTGGAGAAAGGAAGGGCAAACTCGTCCGGATTTACATGCTTAAGCTCTTTCTCCTGCTTATACTTATTTACGTCGTAGCTGGACTTCACAGAAGCGGATGGAGTACCAGTCGGCATAGGCTGAGGTGTCTGCTTAGAGGGAGCAGTATTAGGACGGTTCTGATTTCCATCCTTACGTGGTTGATTTTGCTTACTCATGGCTGACAAATTTAAGTTATTTCAGCAAGTTTAACAGTAATGATTCGGGTAGAAGCTGCCAGGCTGGATAATATTATTATAATTATAGAGGGGATCGTCATCCATTTGATGAGATGGAGCGGCGTTAAAGTAAAGCCGAATCCAGGCATCCATGAATGGCCGAGCTGATAATGAATTACAGCAATCAGCAGAACCGCACTGGCCAATGAAAACAATCCGAGGCTTAGACCTGAACTGATTAAGTCCCAGCGGCGTAAAGAGCGATCTTTTCCGGGATGTTTGCCCTGATGCGTAGTATGTATCTGATTATAAGTCAGACGTAACAGCTGATAGAGCAATAGAAAAATAGTCAGAACAAAAACACTTCCCAAAATAAAAATTATCTGATCAATAAGTACCAGGTTACTTTTCAACTGTGTATGGGCATTTGCGTCAAATACTATATCCTCAACCAGGGGACTTTTGTGGATTTCAGTCAGCATATTCTGTATATATGCTGGAGAAGCTGAGGGTGAAAAATATATATCTGCGGCAAAAGGCAGAATCATATTGGAAGAAATAAGCGTGTCGGAGCCTCCGCCAAACAGATCAGCCCCTACTTTCGGTGACACCTTACGGACTTCAAGAACATCAGGTCTGCTCTTTATAGTAGAGACCAGAGAAGATATCTGCGCAGAATCTGCTCCGGCAGTAAAATATACGGAGACTTTGATATCTGCTAAATATTTCTCGGCTACTTCATGGGTAATCTGATATGACCAGACTACGATTCCATACATACCAAATAGTATGGTCAGGCAAATATAGAATGGGAAGAAAAGGCCGAGATGTCTTCTTTTCATGCCCTGACATTCAATTTGACCGTCTTGTGATTAAATACGATATTTTGCTTCTCCAATTCTATGAGGATGGGTTCATAAATCTCGGGCTCAACAGGTAATCTGACACCGCGTAGCTGGATGGGGCCGTCTAAAATCTGTTCCGCGGCGATAGCAAGAGGTAAGCCGACCGTCTTTGCCATAGCAGTATTGTGTGCATTTTCTCCCGTGATATCCAGCCATGACTTCAATTGACAGGTTTCATCATCCAGCTCATAAATGAAATCATGAAGCATTACTATTCTATCTTTATCCTCTGGTTGCATTACCCATTTGTGCTCCAATATCTGCTGAAGTATTTCAGCAGGCGTGCCTTTACTGAGCGGTAAATTATCATTGCTATCCATTCCAATGAATTTTAGCGCTTCAACATGATAGGTAAAAGGAATGATGCCCGTTATCTCTTGAAATGCATCCTGATAATTTGTCACATCAGGTGGGAAGAAAATGCGAAAAAAATCGTTTAAACCTTTCCCTTCCAAGTGATCAAGTGTAATTTTATCGCTGGTCAATCCGGCATTGACCAGAAAACTCCATAGGGTACAGAATCCTTCATACCGCAGTGTTCCCCGTGAAAAGGTATCGATACCTTCAATATTATAAAGACTGAGATAGCTATTGGAATCGCGGTTCAGGTATGACTGAAATCTGCCTGTTTCTTCAATTTCTATCTGCTCAACTTCCGAAAACAGCCGCGCATAGGGTGTGTAATGGAGTCTGGTGTTTTGTAGAGATAATGCACCATCCTGCCCTGCACGTATTACGTTATATGGATTCCAGCTGAATTTGTAGTGCCAGGGATTAGTATCGCTTTCCTGGGCTATCAATCCGCCACAGTGGGATTTAAAGCTTTTCAGTACCGCTCCCCTGGATTTTAGCTCATGAATTATTTTCATAGCCGACATGTGATCAATACCCGGATCAAGTCCCATTTCATTGAGAAATAGTAGTCCGGATGACTCGGCTTCGGCATTAAGCTCTTGCATCTCAGATGAGATATAAGAGGGAGTAATCAGATGACAACCTGCCGCGAGACAATCCTGTGCAATTAATATATGCATTTTAGGAGGAAGCAGAGATATGACTATACTGTGCTTTTCTATCAACTTCCGGCGATTCTCCTCGTCTAAAACATTTAGCAAAACCGTATTTGCCTGAGGAAAGTCAATAGTAACAGCCTTAAGGTTGGACATCTGTGCGTCTGCGACCGTAACTTTTAATTTTCCTTTATTTTCCAGATCAAGCAGGTAGCTGATTGTGTATCCGGAACTTCTGCCTGCACCTAATATTAATACGGATGACATAATATATTCATATTTAAACCATTGCGGCAATAAGTTCGTCAAGCTCCACAGTTGCAATGCTGGAGGCATAATCACTCATGGCGTACGGAATAATAACCTGATTACCCCGGAGCATTCCTCCACAGGAATACACGACATTAGGGACATATCCCTCACGCTCATTGCCTTCCGCAGTGATGACGGGATCTTTAGTTCTGCCGATGACTTTAGATGGATCGTTAATATCGAGTAAAAATGCTCCGATACTATATTTTCTGATGGCACCCACTCCATGGCTGAGCACAAGCCATCCATATTCTGTTTCTATCGGAGAGCCACAATTTCCAAGCTGAACAAATTCCCATGGATAAAGCGGCTTCATTAGTAGCCTCTTCTCATGCCAGAAGAAAAGGTTATCCGACTCCATTATATAAAGATTTTCTCCATCCTGACGCCCGATCATGAAATACTTTCCATTGAGCTTTCTCGGAAAAAGTGCGAGTCCCTTGTTTTGGACTTCAGCTCCTCCGAGCGCATTAATCCTGAAATGCAAAAAATCCCGTGTAGATAACAGCTGAGGGAAAATCATTCTTCCATTGTAGGCTGTATAAGTGGCGTAGAAGGTTACGCTGCCATCGTCTTCTATAAATCTGACAAATCGTGCGTCTTCTATACCATTGATTTCTTTAGGGCTATTAGGAAATATAATACGCTCAGAGATATTCTGCTCCGGACTGAAGACTATTTCGTAATCATTCTGCGCCAGGAGAATCATCCCTGAAGCGGTTTCATGATTCTGGTCAGTGGGCTGCTGAACCTGCATGGTCTGCTTCACAGATTCCTGTAGCTGTGTAAGCGAAAATATATCCGACAGAAGTATAAGCGCAAACTTGCTGAAGGTGTTGAGTATCCCCATCTCATGCAGCTTATATTCGTAAACGGACTTGTCATAAGATGGATTGAGTACAGTTTCCGGACTTGTTACATAGCGTGTAGATCTATCAAGAGTAATGAAATTACTCTCATTAATGACTCCGGAGCGGAACTCAATAGAACTGATATGGCCTTCCCCCGTAGCACGGAGGCTCATGATGAATCGGGTAAGTCCTGGCTCAAGCTCGGTCTGGTCGGGATGCTCAACAATACATGGGTTGAACAAAGCCGCCGACTCCATACTGTACTCGAGGGAAAAATATGATCCTATAAGCAGCTGCCTTTCAGGAGAAATAAGACTTTCCCTATCAGCAGGCAGTAGATATTTGATCTGATTAAACCTTCTAAGAAAGTATCGATCTATTTTCTGATGACGATTTCCAAAATCAGCCATGACCTGGCCGAGTTCGGAAATTACCTGCTCATCAGTCAGATTGAGGAGACAATCGAGAATGCGAAGCTTTCTGCTTTCAGAACCAAATTCAAAAGGACGAAAAAGAACCCTTGCCGGATCAGGCGTGATTAATATGCCCGTTCGGTTTACTTTGACCATAGGATGGCGTAGCTAACTTTATTTTGCCATCAGACCCGGAGAGTACGTTTCCCAATGTATCTGAAACATCAGAACTATTGGCAGGCTTCCCGGATGCGATGTGCATTTCAGTCAGCGAAATTAACCATGCCAGCGTAGATTCCGCTCCCTGGTTCTGATTTAATCTATCGGCATGAAGCGCATCGTTACATGCGCCTGTATTTACGTTCGCTACAGTTACACCTAATTCATTATGTCCGAGGAACCACTCATAAGCAGTTTCAGCCTTTATCTTCCATTTTATATCCTGAGTAAGTTTGTAAGCAGCCAGGCAGGTTGTGATTGCACATTGCGCTTCAAGTGGCTGCTGATCAAAAAACGGAACTTCCGAGCCTTTTTTCCAGAAACCATTATTACCAATTGGTCTGAAATATCCATTGGGAGCCGTCTGCATGGACATGTGCCATGTCAATGTTTTTAAGCCGATCAGCGTAAATTCTTCAGATTCCAAATCTGCGCCTGCGGTCAGCATGGCATGGCTGAGCAGTGCATTGTCATAAGTCATGTTTTCTTCAAACCAGCACCAGTCATCAGTTGCTACCGCTTTATATAGCTTGGCAAGGCGATTGGCAAGCTCAATTTGAATCCGGCTCACCTGAAGATCTCCCTGAAACTGCTCATTATAATAGTGGATACCCAGCATAGCAAATGCCCATCCCCGAGGACTTGTCATTTTGGGAATCTGGCGAACGATGCGCTCAAAGATTAGCATAGCCCATGCTTTCAGATCCGGATCTTTGGTATTGGCAATGGTAAATCCTGTAGCCCAAACGGTCTTACCGTGACTGTCGTCGGATCCGCTTATTTCCATCCATTTTCTGTCAAATGACATGAAATTATGCATGGAGGAGGATTTTTCATTGAAGGCATAATCTATATAAGCCGCGTATGTGGATTTTAGCCAGGACAGTTTAGAGTGCTCAAAACCCAGCTTCTCAAGCATAATTGTAAGAATCAAAGCCCGGGCATTATCATCGGTGCAGTATCCCTCTTTGAAATTTGGAAAATTATAGCGCGCGTGCTGAAAAAGTCCGGTGCTATCCGTCATATTGATCAGGTGTTCCAGATTAATCTCGGGAAGATCAAGGTTCGGAGACAGATTATACTCCAGCTGCTTACGCTCGTTCCTCTGGATCCGTGCTTTAGAAAAAGTAGTTGAGTATTTCTGAATTACATTGCTCCAGGTTGTATCCCTTCCGGCCATGTAAGCCTTTAATCGCATATTATTGCGATAAGAATCATTAGTAAGCAAATCCACCAGCGATGTAGCAATGGCCTCCGGGTCATTAAATGGAACAAGGATTCCTTTCCCATCTGCCAGCATCTCTTTAGCATGCCAGTAAGGAGTACTTATCACTGCTTTGCCACATCCGAAGGCATAAGCCAAAGTGCCTGATGTAATCTGTGCTTCAAATAAGTATGGAGTGAAATAAATATCAGCTGCTCCGATCAGCTCTTTTAGATCTTCAAGTTCAAGGAAATCATTGACGAATCGGATTTTATCCTCCACTCCAAGATCCAGAGCCAGCTGAGCAATACCCTCACGGTACTTTTCTCCTTCATGGCGTATAAGATTTGGATGTGTAGCTCCTACAATGAGGTAGATAAAATCAGGATACTGCTCAGCTACCTTTGGTAAGGCACGTATAACGTTTTCAATTCCCTTATTAGGACCTAACAGGCCGAAAGTAAGAATGACTTTCTTATCCTCCAGGTGAAATTTGTTCTTGTAAAAGTGTGGATCTACAAAAGGCATATCCGGGATTCCGTGTGGATTTATATCTATTACCTCCTCGGATATCCCAAAAGTGTCCATTAGAATCTGTTTGCCCATCTGGCTCATCACAATCAAGCGTGAGCTTACGTTGGAAAGCGCCATCATTACCCGACGCTGATCGTCATTCGGGTCCTTAAGAATAGTATGAAGGGTAGTAACTATCGGCATTTTGAGGCGCTGAAGCAGCGTCAAAATGTATTCTCCGGCATTGCCTCCAAAGATTCCATATTCATGCTGAAGGCAAACGATTTCCGGGTTTTGTGCATTCAGAAAATCTGCTGCCTTTATATAGGTGGATTCATCCTGCTCCTGAAACTCGAAACGCACTTCACCGGGATAGTCATACTCTCCCTTGCGATCAGTAACTGCAACTACAAAACCTTCGGCATCTGGATACTCTGATTGAAATGATTTAAAAATATCAGTCGTAAATGTAGCGATACCGCAACGGCGGGGTAAGTAATTTCCCAGAAAAGCCACCCGGCGTACATCAGTCTCGGAAGAGAGGGTATTGTTAGTCATCTTAATTTGTTTGCAAGAACTTGCTTGAATCCTTAACAAAATTAAGGATTTATAAATTCATAACTAATATTTCCGAATTAAATTACATATTACACCAATCTATACATTTTTTCGATGAATTGGATATTATAGGTGACAAAACCCTCAAATCAATAATTCATATCGCCTGAAATAACGATGAACACAAAATTTTGAAAATTCTTACAAAGTAAGCAATCCGGGATTTTACTCATTTTATAAGGATTTCCGCATCATAATTTGCCCCCAGTTTAACAATATGAAATCCCTGATATTAATTGATGATAACGATATAGACAATTATATCAATGAAAAGCTATTAAGCAGCTTTACCTGGATTGAAAAGCTTACTATTCATGAGTCATCTCAGGCAGCATTAGATGATATTATTCTGAAAATCCATAGTGGCGAGCCGCTTCCTTACATGATTATGATGGATATTCACATGCCTGTATTGGATGGCTTTCAAATGCTGGATAAGCTTTGTGAAACCTGGCCACAATTAGGAAAAGAGTGTAATGTGTTTCTATTATCTAATACGGTTGACCCTAAAGACTTTGAGCGTGCAGAGTCGAAGCCCTACATTAAAGGAATTCTGGGAAAGCCATTGAGCTGTAATCAGATAGAGCAGATCATCAGGGCTGCCGCCTAATAATAATCTATAATTTGGGATTATCCAGATGCCGCGTGACATCCCTCTTTGATTTCTTCTCCAGATTAGATTTCAATGCCTCTTCCAGATCAATACCCGTCTGATTAGCCAGGCAGGTGACTACCCATATTACATCAGCCAGCTCATCAGCCAGGTCTCCCTTATCTGAATTTTCACGCCAGGATTGTTCTCCGTATTGCCGGGACATGATTCGCGCAACTTCGCCTACCTCTTCCATTAGGATAGCCGTATTGGTCAGCTCATTGAAGTAACGCTTGCCAACCGTCCTGATCCAGGAATCAACGGTCTTCTGGTATTCTGATATCTCCATCAAATGGGAATTATCCTTTCTTCATCTGATTCTGCATAGCCTGAAGCTTTTTCATCATCATTGGATTATTCTGCATCGTGTTCAGCTGCTTCATCATCTGGCGCATCTGATTGAGCTGCTGAATAAGCTGATTGACCTGCTGAATAGTAGTTCCGCTCCCGCTGGCAATCCTGTTCTTGCGCTTCT
>JBBRLW010000074.1:0-8251 GCA_038231115.1 Bacteroidia bacterium | reverse complement strand
GGGCGGCAATAACTACGAAAACATATTTCCCAAGTACTGCAATTATTGAAAAACCCAATCCAACAGTGAGCGTAAACAGCAGAGATGCTACTCCGAATGGAGCCAGCTGCATCGCAAAGCCTATGACCTTCATCACGATTTCATAAAGAGATTCAATAAATAATTTGAAAGGCCGTGCCTTTTCGGGATCAATCGAGCTTAATGCAATACCAACAATCAGTGAAAATACCATCACCGATAAAAGTCCGCCACCCGTGTATGTAGGATCAAATGCCCGTACCATATCCTCCAATGGATTTTTCGGAATGATCTGCGTAATAATCTCTCCTATGCTTTTGCCTTTGACCATATCCGTTTTTGCCTTGACATCATCAGCCTTGTCACGGAATTTCTCAAGTAATACGGCACGCTGCGCGGGATCCAGACTTTTTCCCGGGGCAAAAATATGTACCATCCCAAGTCCTATGAAAACGGAGATAGCTGTTACAATAAGGGTATATCTCAAAAGCTTGAAACCGATACGTCCCAGTTTGGTCAGGTCTCCTACCTCCGATACTCCCATGACCAATGCCGAAACAATGAGCGGTATGACCATCATAAAAATGAAGCGCATAAAAATATCACCTATCGGCTTCACAAAGGCTGTAACAGTTGCCAAAGTCTCTGGGTCGGTAATAAAATTCCGGCACAGGAATCCAGCCCCTACACCGAGGAACATGCCTATGAAAATCCGAATGTGGAGAGGTAATGCTTTACGCTTGGCTTTCAATAGATGAGGATGAAGAGTGTTTGCCTAATTTACTGTTCCTGTATCCATAGAAAGTATAAACAACAAGTCCGACGATTAGCCAGGCAATAAAACGAATCCAATTGGTATGTCCGAGCTCTGTCATGAGATAAAAACAGCTGGAAAGTCCCAGAACAGGAATCAGGGATAGATTCTTTACAAAGCTAAGCACAGCGATAATTACGCTAAAGATAAGGAAGAGAAGTAACGGAGACTTAATAAGCAAGGCTTCCGCTGCCGAGGAATACTGTGGAGAGCTAAAATCGAAAAAATCACTGATTGAGGCGGGAAATTCTACGAAAGCGACTAAATATCCTATAATCACCATCACCGGAATGATCCATTTTCCATTTATATATGGAACACGGAATCGAGTAGTACCCTCAGTGGTGGCAGTATTCCGATTCAGCATTAGTATGCCTCCACACACCAGCACAAAAGCAAATAGGGTCCCGATGCTGGTCAAATCCCCTAACTCCTTTTGACTCATGAAGAATACCGGAATAGATACCACAAATCCGGTAACTATCGTAGCAAATGAGGGAGTGTTATACTTGGGATGAATACGTTTAAAAGCAGGGGGAAGCAGGCCATCCCTGGACATAGTCATCCAGATACGTGGCTGTCCCATTTGGAACACGAGCAGGACACTTGCAATGGCAACTATGGCACTCAGGGCAACGATCCAGCTCATCCAGTCCAGATGAATTGCAGAGAAAACAAATGCTAACGGATCTCCAACGGCCAGCTGATCATATTTGATAATACCGGTCAGCGTCAGTGCAATAAGTATATAGAGGATGGTACAGATAATCAGTGACGCGAATATGCCTTTGGGAAGATCCCTTGAAGGATTATTACATTCTTCAGCAGTAGTAGAGATGGCATCAAATCCGATATAAGCAAAAAATACGGCCGAGACGCCTTTCATTACTCCGGAGATTCCATTGGGCGCGAAAGGAGACCAGTTACTCATATTGATATGGAAAAATCCAACTATTATAACCAGTATGATGACTCCCAGCTTCAGGGCTACCATCGCATTGGTAGCGTTTCTGGATTCACTCGTGCCAATATACACCAGATAAGTAATGAAGAAAATTATTCCAAGCGCCGGCAGATCAAAAATGATGGGGATGCCTCCGATGACTGGTGCGGTAATCCAGGCCTGATATGCTTCCATGGCGTGATTGGTAGCGAGGGAAGCGGCTTTCGCAGAAAAATAATCCGTACACAACCACGCCGGAATATGAAATCCAAAACGATCTCCTATACTGTTTACGAAGCCGCTAAAGTAATCGCTCCAAGATATGGCAACAACAATGTTCCCGATGGCGTATTCCAGCAGCAGATCCCATCCGATGATCCAGGCTATAAGTTCTCCAAAGGCGACATAAGCATAAGTATAGGCACTTCCGGCAACGGGGACTCTACTGGCAAATTCCGCATAGCACAGCGCCGAAAATCCACAGGCGATACCCGTAAAAACAAATAGTAGGATTACCGCAGGACCTGCCGCTGCGGAGGCATTACCGATCGTAGAAAATATCCCTGCTCCTACTATGGCTGCAATACCGAACGCCGTAAGATCCCTTGCAGTTAGCGTTTTCTTCAACTGTGGAGAGCCCGGGTCATGGGAATCAGCGGAAATTATAGCCGCCGGATCCTTCTTGCGAAATAGATTAAGAGAAGAATTAGCTCGATAAACAGCCATTAATGTCTTTGCAGAGGCAGTTGAGAACTCCGATCTTTGTTTTGTGATCGTAGCTGATGCCGATTTATGGCAAAAATAAGATTTCAGTCCGCAATTACGTTTATATAAAAGGAAAAGAAAATATGTATCCTAAGTCAATGGAAATTATATGGAATACGCTTCCCAGCCTGAAATTAATTCTTATTTTTGCACCAAACGCTGGAAAATATGGTGGGGAACTTTTTATGCTCCAATTATCTTCAATCAGCGAAATCAGATAAATCAAAACTTTAAATAGAAATCAAATTGGAAGCAAATTCTAAAAACAACCAGTCATCCGCTGACTCCAAAGGAATGCAAGGCATGTTTGCCGCAATCGTTATTCCGGTAGCGCTAATTGTCGGATGGCTTATCTTCAAATTCGTATTGGGTAGCTCATCAAACTTCGTGGATGGCGATCCTGAAAAAAATCCACTTCCAGGAAACTACCTCGGAGTTATTTACAAAGGAGGTATCATTGTACCGATCCTGCTCGGAACATTATTGACGCTCATTACTTTCGCAATCGAAAGAATGCTGACCATCTCTAAATCTACCGGAACAGGAAACATGGATAGCTTCCTTAGAAAAGTTAAAGGACAGCTGGCTTCCAATAATATCGATGCTGCCATTGCCGAGTGTGACACACAAAAAGGATCCGTAGGAAATGTTGTTAAAACAGGACTAATGAAATACAAGTCTGTATGGAATAATAATGAGCTGGATAAAGATGCAAAGCTTGCAGCAATCCAGAAGGAATTGGAAGAAGCAACTACGCTGGAGCTTCCTATGCTGGAGCGTAATCTGGTGATTATATCTACCGTAGCATCCATTGCTACACTCCTCGGACTACTTGGTACAGTTGTAGGGATGATCAAAGCCTTCGCAGCCCTGGCTCAGGCCGGTGCACCTGATGCCGTAGCTCTTGCATCAGGTATCTCAGAGGCCCTGATCAATACAGCCCTGGGTATCGGAACGTCTGCACTTGCAATCATACTCTATAACTATTTCACCAATAGAATTGACGGCATTACCTACAGAATTGACGAAGCAGGATTCAGTATTTCCCAGACTTTTGCTTCATCATACAGCGAGAAAAGAGCCGCTACAAGCAATTTATAATCTATAATCAGCGATGCCCAAGATAAAATTACCAAGAAGCAATCCGAAGCTGGACATGACACCGATGGTGGATCTGGCCTTTCTTCTGGTAACCTTCTTCATGCTGACTACCCAGTTCCGCGCAGATGAGCCTGTCATTGTTGACACGCCTTCTTCAAACTCTGAAATTATTGTTCCCGATAAGGATATTATTACCCTCGCCATTGGCAAGGACGGTAAAGTATTCTTCAATATGGACAACAAGATCAAGCGTAGAGAACTGATTGGTAGATTAAACGATGAACGCAAGCTATCATTGAATGATGTAGAGATGAATACCTTCTCTAATATCTCAAGCTTTGGAGTACCGTTCAATCAGATCAAGCGCTATCTGGATCTTCCTTCTGAAAAGCGGAACGAAGCTCAGCCAGGTATCCCTACGGATTCAACCAATAATGAGTTGGACGTATGGATCAGCTACGCGCGTGCAGAAAATCCTTCGGCAAGGGTGGCCATGCGCGGAGACAGAGGCTCAGACTTTAAAGTCTTTAAATCAGTGGTGAAAACACTGACTAAAAACAGAGCAAACCGGTTCAACTTGATAACTAATCTCGAAAACTCTTCGAATAAATAATAAGATATGTCAGACGTACAGCAGAGTAGCGGCGGCAGTAAAAAAGGCGGCAAACCGAAGGGCAAGAAAATGTCAACGCATATTGACATGACTCCCATGGTGGATCTGGCCTTCCTTCTTCTGACTTTTTTCATGCTTGCAACAACTTTCAATAAGCCAAAAGCGATGGAAGTTGCGATGCCAGAAGATAAGGTAGATAAAAAAGATCAGCAAGAATTAGCTAAAGAAGACGCTTTTACCATCCTGATGGGGGAAAATGATAAAATCCTCTATTACATTGGAATGGGAGAAAATCCTCAACTGGAACAGACAAATTATGGTCCGGATGGCATACGCAAAGTCCTCATGGAAAGGATGCGGTCGCGCCCGAAAATGATGGTGCTCATCAAACCCAGCGATAAGTCAAAGTATAAGAACATCGTTGATATTTTTGATGAGATGAACATCACCAAAATGAAGCGCTATGCCATGATTGATATAACCAAACAGGAAGAAAAGCTTCTTGAAAAGTAATATCTAACCATTTACCTAATAGATCTTAAGGGAATTAACCAATATAAAACAATCATCTGATGATGACACAAAACGAAATTCTGAAAGCTTCCTACGAAGACCTGATCTTCGAGAACAGGAATAAAGCATACGGTGCTTATGACCTGAGGGTTAAGTATGAAAAAAATCTGCGTAATGCACTGATTATTGCGGTTTCATTGATTCTGATGTTGGTTTTGACTCCGGTAATCATGCGCCTGCTTTCTCCTGCAGAAAAGTATGATACGGCCTTAGCTAATGATACTCCGGTTGAAATGACGGCTCCGCCTCCCCTGGATGAGACCTTACCACCTCCTCCGAAAATAAAGCTTCCTGAAATAGCTCAGATTAAATTCGTACCTCCCAAGATCGTAGAGAAAGTTCAAAAGGAAGAAGAGATCCACACAATCGAAGAAATTAAGGCAGTAGTCAACACGGGCTCTAAAGATGTGGAAGGGACTAATGTTATAATTACCGAGCCTGTCAAGGCTATCATTAAAGAAGTTGAAAAACCAGAGGAACCCGTTCTCTTTGTAGAGAAGATGCCTACGTTCCCTGGAGGAGATCAGGCACTTTATGACTTCATCAATAAGAATATCCGCTACCCTCAGCAGGCACAGGACTACAATATACAGGGACAGGTAATTGTCCAGTTTGTTGTCAATAAGGATGGACATATCACGGATCCTAAAGTCCTGAAGGATATCAAGGGTGGCTGTGGTGAAGAGGCTTTACGCATCGTGAGAATGATGCCGAGCTGGAATGCCGGAGAACAATCCGGTAGAAAAGTACCCGTATTTGTAAGGGTGCCTATCAAGTTCCAGCTGAAGTAATACCTGTTTATAGTATTTGAAAGGACATAGTCCTTTCAAATACTATAACACTTCAATAGATTGGATGGCTGCAACTATTGCCTGTCATGTACAATACGATTGTGTTTTAAACACCAAATCTTAATCAAAGTTTAGATTGAATGAAATACATCCGGTGAGGTACAACTCATCAGTATGACCCTGCTCGCCCCTAAAGATCAGTTTCAATGACCAATAGTAGAGAAATAGAAAGCTTTAAATAATTACCCTCTTAATATATCAATATGCTAAACCAAAGTGACTTGTTAAATGCATCCTACGAAGACATAATCTTCGAGGATAGAAACAAAGCCTACGGAGCCTATCAGCTCCGCACCACGTATGAAAAGAATCTGTTTCACGCAATGATCATCGCATTTGCGCTAATTCTTACACTAATTGTAGCTCCTCTTATAAGCCGTCTATTAGCCCCAGCTACAAAACACATCGACTTTGAACGTAAAATTGAACCTAAAACTATTGTAATCGAGCTGCCCCCTCTGAATATTAAAATAACGCCTCCTGAGATAAAGCTCCCGCAAATAGCTCAAATCAAAGATGTTCCTCCAATAATAGTCGAAAAGGTCACCAAAGATGAAGAAATTCATACGGCTGATGAGATAAAGAATGCCCATCAGATTGGTAGTACAGATCAGAAGGGCACTGATATTCTTAATACTGCGCATCCTCAAGTGCTGGCCGAAATTTTAGAAGAAGTAGAGCTGCCGCCAGTATTGTTAGCTGAAAGCATGCCCTCCTTTCCTGGAGGAGACAAAGCACTGTTTGAGTTTATAAGCCGAAATATCCGATATCCGCAACAGGCATTGGAGTATGGCTTTCAGGGGCAGGTAATTGTCCAGTTTGTTGTCAACAAAGATGGACATATTACTAATCCAATGATTTTGAAAGATGTCAAAGGAGGTTGCGGAGAGGAAGCATTACGTATCATTAATCTGATGCCTAATTGGAATGCGGGAGAGCAATCAGGCCGAAAAGTGTCTGTATTTGTACGAGTTCCCATCAAATTTCGGTTTAACTAAATCCAGGGATATTCCTGTATCTAAACATCTTATGACCCAGAATAAAGGATCAGTTTCCGCGATACTATACTACTTGAGTATATGCGTAGCTGCGCTCATGATAGTTGCCGGAGGTATGCTGTTGTATGCCTATTATGGAATGCGGGGACATCATCAAAGCAATACATTGGTATTTGGCGCGATCTTCGTTTTTTATGGTATATATAGGATTGTCAGATTAATTTTGAAACGCCGATTCAACAATCGAAATAATGTACAAAGCTAGATATCCAATCATAATCTGCCTGTTATTGTTCCTCGGAATGATTACCACAGTTATTATCTCATGTGATCAGACTCCGGCAAAATCAGGCAATACAAGCACTCCTACCTCTGGAGAAGTAACTATTGGAGTAGATGCAACACTTCAGCCCCTGGCACAGGAAGAGCTAAGCAGCTTTCAAGCTTCCTACCCCTCTGCCAAGATAAAGATACTATATGCTCCGGAATCCGAGCTGTTCGTGGATTTCCTGAACAATAAAACTTCGGCAATCCTGGCAGCCCGTCCCATGACTTCCAAAGAGGAAGAATTTCTGCGCCAGTCCAAATCAGCAGCAACAAAAACGCGGATAGGATTTGATGCCATTGCACTAATTATCAACAAATCCAACCTCGATACAGAGCTGACAGTAGCTCAGCAGCAGGACCTGTTCACAGGTAAAATCACGGATTGGAGTATTTGGAATAAGTCCCACAGCGGAAAGATTCAGGTGGTGTTTGACCATCAGGGCAGTAGCACCTTAAGGCAGATCATGGATTCTTTCAAAGTTTCACCGCCCTTGCCTTCCACTTTTTCCGCTTTGAAGTCTAACGAAGATGTCATTGCATTTGTGGAGAAAAATCCGAATGCCATCGGCATAATAGGTGTGAACTGGATCAGCAACCAGCATGATGCTAAGGTCAACCATTTTATGGATCAGGTAAAAGTGATGAGCCTCTACCCTTCCGTAGCGCAAGCAGAAGCGGTGCGTTCCTACAAGCCCTACCAAGCCTATATAGCTCAGAAATCTTATCCATTGATTCGGAGGATCTCCTATATCAATAGAGAAGCACGCACAGGATTAGCCACCGGATTTGCTGCATTTTTAGCCGGTCCTATCGGACAGACTATTCTTCTCAAAGCAGGTCTCATTCCGGCAAATGCTCCTGTAAGGCTCGTTGAGTTCAAAACATCGACGCCTAAAACCAAATAATTTCAAGCTAAAAAATTCAATTCAGATTTTCGTAATGAAAAAACTATTAATTATGCTATTGATCCTTTGTGGAGCCTTAGCACGTGTTTCTGCTCAATCCCTTGATGATGGAATCAAACTGTATGAACGCGGCCAGACGGAAAAAGCACAGCAGATTATCCGTACAGCCTATAAAGCTGCTTCTACTGATGCGAGATCGGCCTACTATTATACAGTAATCTTATTAGACGATGGGAAAAATGATTCAGCTAATATGGTCATGCAAAAGTTTAGCACAAGTACTGATCCTTGGGCATATATAGGAATGGCACGTGTACAATTTGCTGCAGGTAACGCTACGGAT
>JBBRLW010000073.1:0-8295 GCA_038231115.1 Bacteroidia bacterium | reverse complement strand
ATATAGTCCGGAAGAAGCCTATATCATGGATGAAGGCGGCGCGGGCAGCATCGCCCTTCAGGGAGCCATGAGCCTCGGCAGAGATATCCGCCGCAATGCGCAGGAATCAGGTCTGCGCTTTGATCATATCTGGATCGACTCCGGCACCGGAATCACCGCCATGGGCGCCATGCTCGGATATGCATCAGGCACCGAGCTGCATACGCATCACCGTCCCCAGTTCCATATCACCCTCATGGCCGGAACAGAATCCGAGTTCCGCAGCCGCCTGAGCCATGAGTATCAGGCATATCTCCGGCACTTTCCCGACCCTGCTCCCGCGGATCATTCCCCCGCCGATCATCACTCAGCAGCTGATCCCCTGTCAGACATGCACGCCGCCCTGCGCTTCCGCTTCTATTTTCCGCCCAGCGCCCGCAGCTTCGGATCCCTCAATGCACAGGTACGCGCCGCCGCCGATGCCATTCAGGCCTCCGAGCATATCCGCCCCGATCTCCTCTACACCACCAAGCACCTCATGCGCGTCAAAGAATCCGCATCCCAGCTGTCCGGAACGCACCTGGTCATCTGGTCAGGTCGCACAGAATAAGAAGCATAGAGCTTAGGAAAAGCGTAGGGTGTATAATGCGGACGCAATGCATTCAGCTCCGTAGGAGCGGCACTGTCTGTAGCCAACACCGCAGAACAAATTTTGAGCTCCGTAGGAGCGGCACCGTTCGTAGCGCAGGGTTTCAACCCTGGGAAGAAATATTGGGTGGAGATATGAGTCCCATAGGGACAGCACTGTAAACAGTATAGAAAATACCGAAGCCCAATATCTCTATGGTATGGAACGTATCTTTCAAACAATCAAACCATTACGCTTATGAATCCACAATCTGTATGTATAAGTATTAAGCTCGGCAAATTATTCTAACCCTGAAATGTACCTGCTCAATTACTCAAACCAATAGTAGCAGCTACATATTGCTTAAGTCATAAAGAAGCCACATACCGACTGCATTTCAGCCAATTGTATTTAACTTTGAGCTAAATATTGAAAGAAGATCATGAGATATGTACAAGGATTAATTCCGAAAGAAGCACGAGTTCTACAGGACCATTTTGAAAGCCAGGCTAAATCAAAGCCGATGGGTAGTAAAGTGCTCACTATAATACTACGCATTTTAGCTTGGATAGGCGGGATGTTTATACTGCTTGGATCAATCTCAATGTTTAAACAAACCGTATTGGCTTCCATATTGATGTTAATAACGGGATTTATAATTATTCCTCCGGGTCATAAGCTTATTGAGAGAGTATTAAGATTTAAATTCCCCTTGTGGCTAAAATCTATTATAGTGTTCATATTGATAATTACATTCTCGTTTATCATTGGTGATATTCAGGAAAAGAAGCAACAATCGGCACCCAATCACAAAGCGTCAGCTTCAATCAGACATTTAACTTTTAATAAAAAAACGACATAATCACAATATCCTAATGAACATGATATCATTTCACAAGCCATTTCAGACCATACCCTTAACACCACAAAGTTTTCTTCAAAGAATATTCAAACAGGATGCTGTTGAAAACGCTATAATCGAGCTAAATAATCTTCTTGCTATAAACGCTATTAAAGAAATAAAGCAAAGCGATATTGAAGAGATAGAGCGTCGCTACGGGACTTCGTTTATCAAAAATTTCAGGCTTAATCTTGAGGAATTTTATGCAACATACCTCAATTATTGCCTAATTGACAGGACATTAAGCGATGAGGAAATTTCAGATCTTAAACATTTGAAATCCTTATTTCAATTTGAAGATCGGACAGTCGAATTGCTTCATATTAAAATAGGAGAGAAGATTTACAGAAAATCGTTTTCTGAGGCAGTTTCTGACGGGCGGCTATCTTCAAATGAATTGGCTTTTCTGGAAAAGCTTGAACAGGATTTAAAACTACCGAAAAAACTTGCAGAAAAAATATCGGCTGAGGTTCGCACCAATTACTTCTCCAATTACGTTGCTACAGCTACGGCGGATATGAGACTTTCTCCTGACGAGGAAGATGAAATGGAAGCCATTGCAAAAAGTCTTGACATTAATGTTAAAGTCGAGAATAAAACTCAAATGCAGCTATTACAGCTTAAAAAATATTGGGCATTGGAGAACCTGGATATCCCCTCGGTTCAGAATAACCTCGCTTTACAGAAAGGCGAAAAGTGCTATATGAATATCCGCAATGTTTCCTGGAATGAGCTAAGAACAGTGAGACGGAATATAGGATACTCAGGCCTATCCACGTCATTCAGGGTAGCAAAAGGGGTGTATCTGACCTCAGGCTCTTACACGGCACGGACTATTACAAGCGACCAAATGACTCAATTAGATACCGGAAGCGTTTATTTGACCAACAAAAGATTGATCTTTTCAGGCAACAGGAGAAATATTACAGTTCGTTTAGACAAGGTTCTATATATTACTCCTTACAAGGATGGTGTTGAAATAGAGAAAGACTCAGGAAAAACTCCTTTTCTGAAATTTACGGAAGAAATTGACAGTTTCTGCATCATTATCGAGAGGCTATTGCGTGAGAAAAATTAATCGCATGGCAGTATCTCACACTACAGAAATTGTCAGATAATTCGCGCTAAACACTATATTTGCATGCGATATAGATAACGTATGAAGAAAAAGTATCAAGGCAATAGATTTAATAATCTTATCAAGATTATAAACATTCAGTTTTGTTTAAGACTCAATACGCATGCATAGAGACAATCCTTCCAATGACCTATCTATCGCTCAGAATACCAATCCCTCAGCTGAAACATTGCGCGGGAATTGGTGGCTCCAGGTGTATCTTCGTAGCGCATAAAAGGTCAAGAGATGGATATGAGGTCTGGGAGGTCAGGTAATGCAGTTAAGAATGGTACTGAAAATGCGGGCAATTACCATGGAATTTCCATTAGTCAAGGTAGAGGACTTAGCGGTGCCAGTGCGTTAATATCCACAATAACTAACGAAAATCCGATTAGCCAATTAGGTTTTAATTATCAAACCACAATATTTCGGGTTTTTCAGTACCTAATGAAGTCCCTCTTTGGAAAATAGACCTAAATACCAGGATATGGATCGTAATCGTTATTTTCTTTTTGATTTTATTATTAATATTAGCTGTTTTTATATATTTTATAAATCCCAGGATTTATAGGTACGAATACAATAGAAATATTAAAAAATTTAAAGCATTAAATATAGATGGGGTCGTAATTAGTAAATATATTGATAAAGATGACCATGGCGCCCGTATTCTCCGATTTTCTAATTTCTCTTCGAATTCGATAACATGGTATTATTCAGCAGATGTTACAGATATTTATGACTTAATTAATATAGGGGATACTGTAGTTAAACTAATCGATTCAGACAGTATTTTGATAAAAAATTGTGACATAGACACTTCTATACTGGTAGAATTTCGTGATAAACCTTATTAGCGGTAGGCAGTCCACCCAACTGACCGATTTTAACCGATCCCTACAATCCATATCTTCAGTTCTCTGAACGATGTTCCTGCATTTCTATTTCAGAGACATCGCATTTTCTCTCGCAGCATTCGAACTCAGGTCTCTGCGTATGATAGAGCAAGTGTTTCAGAGGATATGTATACCCTCAATAAAAAAGGGACAAACCAGCTCTCCCGCTGACTTGTCCCTTTCTGTGCCCAGAAGGAGACTCGAACTCCTATACCCGAAGGCACCACCCCCTCAAGATGGCGTGTCTACCAGTTTCACCACCTGGGCATTTTGACACCCTTCGGCTACGTTCATAGCCAAAGCGGGTGCAAAGGTAGGAAAAACATGGCGCATCAGATAATTTTCACCGGAAATTTGTTATTGTGGGTCTGGACTTTATCTTTGAGGTCTCAATGAGCTGGAAAGCTTCATAAATGATTAAAACAGCACCTATCGTACTTCATAGATTATCTATTTGGCTTAGATTGCTTAACCTTCTGGTTGATCTCATCGTCTTCTCAATTTTGATCAGCCTGTTGATTAGCTATACCTATCCCCAACGTCCTTTACTGATGCAGGATCAGAATATGATCCGCTTGATGGGAATACTCCTGTTTTTTGCCTACTATTTCCTCATGGAGATGTCTCTCGGACGTACGCTGGGCAAAATGCTGACAGGCTCTAAAGTGATCAATGAGGATGGCAAAAAGCCTTCATTCAGAGAAATTTCTATAAGGACGCTGTGCCGATTTATTCCCCTTGAGTTTATCCCCATCTTCTTTTCTGCACGGCAGTGCCTACATGACTCATTGTCAAAAACGTATGTGGTTCGAACAAATTATTACTAAATATTTATTATTATGAAAAACATCAAAAAATCTTTCAAAATGTTGACTCTTGTCCTGGCGGCAACCATCATGCTTTCCAGTTGTGCTACTCTTTTCGGTGGAAGCGTTACTGAAGCTCAAAGAATGAAACCAGGTGCTGGCCAGCCTCAGCGTAAGGTTCGTGTTATTGCTCTGGTACTTGACTTGATCCTTTTCTCTCCAATGGCAATTGTTGATTTTGCAACTGGAGCGATCTATCAGCCGTCCAAGTAATTTACTTTACTCAGAAAAGCCCGCCATTTTACAAAATGGCGGGCTTTTCTGTTTTATAGCACTCTACCAAAGCTGCTTTCATCTTCGCCCGTCTTTTCTGATGGATGGACTTGGTAAGTCAATGGTAATAGTATTCGGAGATACATATCAGGTTAGGGATAATTTAGGGGAAGGTAGAGGCAATTAAGTCAGTTTACAGAACCCAGCCCTCTTCATCCTTTCCCGCAGGAATCCGCCTTATATTTGTCCTATGGAAGAAACAATACGTCACGAGTCCCTGGCCCTGGGATCAGATCATGCCGGATACGCGCTTAAAAGTCGGCTGATGAATTATCTCCAGCCGGATGGTATCGAGATAGAGGATTTCGGCACGGATTCTACCGATAGCGTTGATTATCCGGACTTTGCCCATGCGGTAGCGGAAGCTGTGGCCTCAGGAAAACATCCGGCAGGGATTCTTATCTGCGGATCGGGTAATGGCGTTTGCATGACGGCTAACAGGCATCAGGGCATCCGTGCGGCGCTGTGCTGGACGGAGGAGCTGGCGATGATGGCGCGTCAGCATAATGATGCGAATGTGCTCTGCCTGCCTGCCCGTTATATATCTGAAGAGGAGGCTAAAAAGATTGTCCGTGCTTTTCTGGCGACGGATTTTGAAGGGGGACGTCATCAGCGGCGGGTCGAAAAAATCGAAGCGGAATAAATAGCAGGCTTTGCTGCCCTGGGTCTGGCTATCCCGCTATCCGATCATGTCGGTCATGTTATCGAGGTTTTCATCGTTCTGGCCATCAATGATATGCCGGTCCATTTGTCCCGGGAGTAGATGGATGATGGGCGGAATAATGAACAGGATCATTGAGATGTACCAGCTCAGGAAGCTGGCCGGAAAGGCAAGCAGATAAAAAAGGGGTGGAATTAGAATCCGCTTTTTGATAGCAATAATGAGTTCCGGAGTAACATTATTTTTATAGAACTTCTTGCTGACGGCATAGTTCCACATCCAGAGGTGCGTAAGTCCGGCGAGCGTGAGGTTCATGGAATACAGGAAAATAGAAAATCGGCTGTGCGTGAACTCGTTGAGTAGGGTGGTCGTGAAGGGGATCAGGCAGATGATCATCATGTGCAGCAAATTGAGCCACAACAGCGGACGGTTGATCTGCTTCAGAAAATGATGCTGCAAATGAGACCCGATCCAGAATGTCCCCAGCAATACGAAGCTAAGGATATAGGTAATGATCTTCGGGCCTACAATACGGACAAAATAGCCGTAGAGATCGTCCTCTTTCATGCCCTCAGGGATACGGAACTCCAGCACCATGATCGTCATAACGATAGACATTACGCCATCGTGCAGGTTCTCGACCCGTGCCGTGCTTAAAACTGATTTCGCCTGTTTGAACATTCCGCCGCAATACTAGGCACAATACCTGTTTTCCCTGTAATTAGTTCAGCCTACCATTGCAGCGCCGAAAATACTGCCGCGCAATCCCCCGATTAGCTATGCTTGCCGAGGTAGTCCTTCAGCGCATTGATATTCCGGATGGCTGAGGAATTCACCTGCTTCTGGTCTGAGAGATAAAGAGATACAAAGTCAAGCGTGTATATCTTCTCCAGCACATCGGTCATGGATTTCGGGTCAATATCAAGGCTGAACACTTTATTTCCTTCCTGCTCCAGGAGTTCCTTGAGGAATCCAAAGCGGAGACTTGTGCGGGGATGAATACTCGAGTTCAGGAAGATAATAATCGAGTCCATGGCGCCATAATAGGACTCTATGACGTTGTGGTTGGCTTCGGGAAGCTCGTGTAGGAAGGCTTCCGCTTTGGCATTCTCCTGGATCTGCTGGCAGAACCGGAGTCCGATCGGGTTCGTGAAGTAGTCGGTAATGACGATGACTTTCTTCGGAAATATGCTGGAAAACTGCGAGAAAAAGTCCTTGCCACGCGCCAGAAAGGTATCAGCGTTGAGGAGCTCCTTTTGGGCGCGCTCCATTTCCGCGCGGGTATCTCTGCCGAAAAGCTCCCCGAAAATGAGCTGCAAATAGGTCAGGGAGTATCCCAGCGCCATACGTGGCTGGAATCCGGGCTGCGCCTTATAAATCATATATCCGGCAGCAGAGGCTTCTTCCTCTAATTTGCCGCCCGTAGTAATTGCAATGACGGTACATCCGCGCGCTTTGGCCTGCGCGTACATGGATAGGGTCTCCTCTGTATTTCCGGAGTAAGATGACATGATGGCCAGCGTTTTAGCTCCGGCATAATGCGGAAGCTCATAATCTGATATCACCTCAATTGGCAGGGTAGAGGTTCCGAACATGAAACTCTTGGCGAGACGTCCGGCAATGCCCGAGCCACCGAGTCCGGATAGAATGATGTTCTCAAAGCGCTGTGCTTCAAGTCCATGGGGCTGATACTGAGCCAGTGCATACGCAATCTGGTCCGGAAACTTGCTGAGATCGTCCTTCTGATACTTCATAATAGCGCAAAGTTAGGACATAAACGCAAAATTCCGGAAGCGTTCGCAAAGCGATGGTGGACTTGCTCGTACCTGTCCCCGCAGAGCGTGGTTACTCTGGAGGCAACAGGCGCTAAAGCGTTTTTCATTCCCATTGCGGTTCATTCATAAGCGTAATAGAATCATATCCATTTATAATGAAATTACGGTTCAGCTCTTCTCTAAAATGTTGTGGAAAATAGGGATATGCCCTTACTTCTTCAATTTTCCCGCTCCGCGTATGTAATTCGAACTTTTTAGTGTTGAAATAGAAGCATTTGTCTTCTGTCAGCCTATTATCAATTTCACGAAATTTCACGAATAGCTTGACAGGAATTAATATAAATCCAGTGTCCACTCCACTCCATATAGGGCTATCAAGTTGATACGATTTACCATATTTTGCAGTTATTACTAATTCTACTGAATCAAATTCGTTCTGAACATCTATGCTCTTTTGTTTAGACTCAAAATTCTTAAAAAACTGTTCATAATAAGCGCTTAAGATTTTTGAGGTAGTGTCTATTTTTTGCGGAATGAAAATATCCTCATTAGCATACCCCAGTAAGATATATCCTTCGAGTTTGTAAAGCGTATGAGGCTTAAAATTTTTTGGACCATTTGATGATCCCATCAATATAGAGCCGACTAAAGTTAAAAGGATGAAATTAATTATTTGGTTTCGCATCATTTATAGGCTTATCTGTTTGCTTGGGATTAGAATCCATCATATATTTTACATCTTTTGGTTTGCCGTCGGGAGAGTATGTAGAACCATTCTGCTTGGCAAAATTATTTACATTATCGAAATGTGTTTGATTAAAACAGTTGCCTGCGAACTTGCCCATTACATCACTCTCCCAGCCTGGAGAGATGTTTTTAGTTTTCGAATCATACCTATCTAAAAAACCTAAGAGATGAAGGCTCTCATGGGTAATAGCAAAGCCTGCATTCTTAAATAAATCTTTTGGACGTAATATGCCATTTGTGGCAATATTTCTCGTTTTAACTCCGTTATTTGATGTCAGACCATTGTCAAACACAAAGCTCCTACCATTACCTTGTTTGACTTCCAAATAAGAAATATTGTTCTTATTATAATAAGAACGAGTCTCTTCGCTAAGGCTCTCTCCACCATTAATGTAATTGATTTGAAGAGAAATATCTGTGTTCAGACCACTATTCCCTTGTAGATTTAAGGT
>JBBRLW010000072.1:0-8365 GCA_038231115.1 Bacteroidia bacterium | reverse complement strand
TTCCACATAAGCATGATTATGAGAGCTATAAATTTCAAGCGCCTGAGCAGCTTCGCCCTGCTGATCCCGATGCTCTGCCTGAGCCTGTCTATGAAGGCTTCTCTCTCGGGGACATATTCCATTAAACCGGGCGGAACAGCTTCCTCCAGTGTCTATACTTCCCTGAAGGCAGCTATTGAAGATCTCAAATTTGGTACCCGCTCCGATGGCGGCTCAGCTAACGGACCCGGTATCTCCAGCGCCGTGACCTTCAATATGGCGGACTCTACCTATACCGGAAATTTCCGGATGGGCAGAATCACCGGATCATCTTCTACCAGCCGGATCACGTTTCAGTCTGCCTCGGGGGACTCCAGCAAGGTGATTCTCAAGGCTGCCGCTGGGACAAGCTTTTTGAGTCCCAATTACGTACTCCGGCTTGACTCCGCATCGTATGTAAGTCTCCATCAGATCTCCCTGATCCGGACGGGCTTATCTACGGCAACTTACGGAACCGTACTTGATCTACGCAACGGGCGGGGCAATATCGTCAACGGATGCTATCTCGCTACGGTTGGTGGCGGAGCCTTCGCCTCTACCAGTAGATCCCTGATCTACGCCGGAGCTGCTACCACCAATTCAAATACGATAACCGGAAGCTATCTGCTGCGCGGATCGTATGGACTGTATCTCTATGGCTCTTTTACGAAGCACGGAAGTCATTTGAACTTTTCAGGCAATACACTTGACTCCATCGGATACTATGGGGTTTATACAAACTACTTTGATAGCCTGGACTTTACCGCCAATACCATGTATCACTTTACAGGGACTACCGGAGTGTATGCCATGTACATCAATAGCTGCGATAGCAGCCTGAGCATGATCCGTAACAAGATATATGTCAATACCGGATTTGGGATTGACCTCAGCAGCTGCCACGGAAGCTCCGGAAAGCATAATATCGTAGCCAACAACTGGATATCGGTAAGCGGATCGGCGGCCAGCGCAGGGATATATCATTATATATCCACGAACACTGATTTTGTCTATAACTCCATTGATGTCCGTTCTACGAATGTCAGCTCCGTTGCCCTCTATCTCTACTCGACTTCTAAGACCCTGGGCGGAAACAATGCGTACAACAATATCCTGAGCAATATAGGCGGCGGACTGGCCTATGAAATCAATATGGCCAGCTATGTGGATAGCTCCAACTATAACGATATATACTCTACCGGAAAGGTACTCGGTATCTATGGAAGTACTTCCGCGCTAAATCTGGCTATGTGGAAATCAGCGTCGGGTAAGGATACCTTCTCCGTCTCGGTGCCTCCATATTTTACCTCTTCATCCGATCTGCATGTATCGAATGCACTGCTGGATAATGCAGGTCATCCGTACGCGGGAATAAATGATGATATTGACCTTCAAAGCCGTAGCACTACCACGCCTGACATAGGTGCGGATGAGTTTAGCGCCACTACAAACGATGTAGGTGCAAGCTCCATACTAAGTCCGATGGAGGGTCAGTGTGGTGATTCCAATACCGCAATCATGGCCGTGATCCGCAATTATGGCTCTGCTTCCCAGACTTCCGTGCCAGTCGTGGCGGAGATCAGCTATCCCTCCGGAGTGACGGGAACCCTCAGCGATACGCTGAAGACGACTACGCTCGGTAAAGGTGGTGCTGATACCCTGACTTTCAAGACACGCATCAATACCTTCGCCGGAGGAAGCTATACCATCAGAATATATACTGCTCTTTCCGGTGATGCCAGCGCATCCAATGATACCAGCACCATAACCGTCAATATCAGTCCTTCTCCGCTACGTCCGACGGGCGTTACCGGCGGGTCGGTTTGCGGATATGGTTCGGTAAAAATCAAAACGGATACTGCAGGCGCAGGCTTTCTTAATACGTATTACGCCTCCGTCACAAGCGATACCATTATCGGCACGGGCGATAGTTTTGTTACGCCTGCTATTGGAAAGTCAAGAACCTATTACGTAGCACGCAGGGGATATAAATCAGCCTATACAGGCTTCCCCGCCCGCACTACTTCAGGCGGAGTAAACTCCGGAAACGGACTGATATTCAGTGCCCTGTCTGACTTTATCTTAGACTCGGTGACGGTGTATCCATCAGCCAGCGGACTGGTGACGATCACGCTCCAGAATGCGACCGGGACTGTCCTGGCTACTGATACCCATACGGTAACAGGAAGCGCGAGCTATCCTGCGGTACGCCTGCGGGTCGGATTCAAAATTCCGAAAGGCAGCAATTATAGTATCTACACGACAATATCTACCGGAGGCCTTTATCGTGAGGTCTCTGCCAGCTATCCATATACAGTTCCAGGAATCGTTTCTATTATAAACGGAACCGTCTCCGGATACTATTATTACCTCTACAACTGGCGGGTTTCCGCAGCGGGATGTTCTTCTCCGCGTGTGGCGGTGAAGGCATCGGTTACTACCGGATCAACGCCGACGGCACGATTCACAATAGGCACAGCCTGCTCTGGCAGTCCTGTACGTCTGAAGGATTCTTCCTCCGCAGGCTCCTCCGGAGGTATCACATCGTATAGCTATACGGTTAATGATACTTCAATTTATAGCTCCACCGGCTCCGGAGCAGGAGCTTATGTATTCAAGCGTCAGGGAATCTATAAGGTAACCGAGATCGTAACCGGAAAATCAGGCTGTTCAGATACTACTTCAAGGTTCGTGAACGTTGATCCCTCTCCTAAAGCAGGATTCTCTGTTTCCGGAGTATGCTCCGGTAACACGACGGTATTCAACTATACCGGAGGAACAACCTCAGGCATTGACTCTATCTATTATGACTTCGGAGATACCACTACTGCCGGAACAAAATCTTCAGGAACAGGCGTATCCAAAACATATAAATATGGAAGCACTTTCACGGTAACACAGGTTGTTACTTCAAAAAGCGGATGTCGCGATACTTTGAAGCTCGGTGCTATCATCAGCCAGACAGCTCCGGCGCCGGTAATTACTCAGAACGGAAGCTGCGGCGGAAAGACCGTTGTGCTCAGGGCCTCCAAATTTACAGGAGCATCCTATCGCTTCTACAAGACGGCAGGGTCTCAAATGGAATTAAGCAGTACGGATTCCCTTGCGGTGATCCGTGGAACAGCTAACGATACGTTCTATGCGGGTACTCCGGCGGGTATTTATGGAAACACAGGATTGTCTGCAATTACTACATCATCAGGTAATTATACAAGCTATACAGATGGGCTACGTTTCAACGCGCTGACCAATATCCAGATTGATACGGTGACTGTATATCCGAATGCCTCCGGAACCGTTCATATCAATGTAACAGACTCAGCGACCGGAAAAGTGATCGCTACGGACTCATTCAAGGTGACGGTAACTACCGCCGGAAGCGCGGTTCGCCATGCCGTGCATCTGGTGATTCCCAAAGGCAAATCCTACTCGCTAAATGCATTAGGTACGAGCACTGGAGGCCTGCTCCGCAATTATGCAGGAGCCAAATATCCATATACAGTTTCAGGACTTATCAAAATCTTTGAAACCAATAACGGCCTGGGATCCAGCGGATACTATTACTTCTTCTATAATATCGCTGTTTCAGCACCATCATGTGCTTCCGCGAGGACACGTATTATTGTAGCTCCGGCAGGAGGCTCATCTACAGTCAAAGCCGGATTCAAGGTCAGTCAGGATAACTGTAATGCACAAAAGATCAGTGTTACTGATTCTTCGACAACAAGCAGCGGAGCGATCTCCAGCGTTTTCTACCGCTTTGGTGATGGAAGCAGTGCATCTACCTCATCTCCGCTGCCTTTGAGCAAGACATATACTAAAGCCGGATCTTATAACATAACGCAGATCAGCATTGCCAATAACGGATGCCAGGATAGCATTACCAAAGCGGTGAAGATAGATACTATGCTGAATTTTGCAGGGAAGCTTCCTACAGGTAATATCTGTGAGGCGACGCAGTACTTTGCCAGTGTGAAGAAAATTTCCGGCAGCCTGAGCGGATTTAACTCGATTAATTATTATCTGGACAGCTTCAAAAATCCGGTGGATTCTTACACCACGCTGAGCCCGTCAACAGGATTATATCTGCGCCCGGGGAAACATACTTCCTTAGTAATAATCAGATACAATACGACCTGCCGCGATACCTTAAAGCTTCCTTTCGATGTCAAGCCTATTCCTGACGTACAGTTTTCTACCAGCGCAGGATGTCTCGGAATGCCTGTGAAGTTCACCAACCTCAGCACGGGCGGATCAGGAGCTACGGTTGATAGCTCGTCATTTATATTCAACGATGGCACCGGCGCCCGGGACACATCAAGAATTGCGCTTCATGCATATACTACAGCAGGACTCTATAATCCGATGCTCTATGTAAGAAACAGCTTTGGATGTTATAACACAGTGGGTATTACCAATACCAAATCACATGCGAGCAAATATCTGCAGATAAGCAATCCTCCGCAGCCGCACTTCAGCATCGTATCGGCTAACATAAAAACGATCGGATTCAAGGCACTGGACTCCCTGACGGCAGTCAAGTACGGATGGAGCTTTGGGGACTCCGCCAAAGATACCGGACGAAGAGTCATCCATACCTATGCGGATTCCGGGGCGTATAAAGTCCGGCTTGCAGTGATAGATACGCATGGCTGTGCCGGTGTATATGACTCGGTGATCAAAGTACGCTTCACCGGATTTGATAACACAGGCGCCATTGCTGAAAACGTGTTCTCTATCTATCCGAATCCATTTACGGAGCAGGCCTCGATCAGCTATACGCTCGCCGAGCGGACTCCTGTCCGCATTGAGCTATTGGATCTGCAGGGAAGAGTCCTCGAAACGCTTGAGTCCGGATTGTTGAGTGCAGGAAGCTATCGTACTTCCATTGAAGCCAGAAACTACGCCGCAGGCCTGTATCTGATCCGGATCAGCTCCGGCAATCAGATCCAGACCCGGAGAATAAATCTGCTGAGATAAGCCTTAGCGGAGCCTTGTATACGCTCTCGGCGGGATTACAAATCCCGCCGCCTATGCTACAGACCGGAAGCATCTATCGATAGAACATTATAAAGCCAATTGGCGTGGCATTCCATGCGTTACTCATAGATCCCATACCGAGCTTAAAATCATGGTATCCGGTTTTGTTGATCTATCTCAAAGATCTATTTGGGACTTACCTTTTATCAAGGCGTCGTGAAGGTCAAAAAACCATTTGCTCTTTGATATGTCTATAGCTGGCCATGCATCCAGCCCTGGTCCTACAAATGATATTTATCCGGAAACTTCTGAAATCTGCCATCTTTCAGGGTGTACAATGAACCGTGTCACTTTTCGTAAAAATGCATAATCCACATAATCAAGATATCCGTCTTCATTCCAGTCATTAAAGCATTCAGTAGTATAGCAGGCCTGTTGTGCAATAGCATAGATGACTGGTACCTTATCCGACACGTCTATTATAAGTAGTTCTTGTTGATTATAGTTTGACTGATAAAGAGCAGTCGCTATTTTGAAAACGAGGTATGTCTTATTATTACGAAGTTTAGAGCCTGTCCAAGAATTTTTATTTGCGCATTTGAGATGATTTTGGTGTCAGCCAAGACGGGCTTTGAAGGACATAGCAGCGCTTCTACGTTCAAAAAGACCAACGAAGGATGACGCAAAAAGCAGCCAAATAAGCTTTTATAAAATTTTTAGACAGGCTCTTAATTTCATATCCTTTAATAAGTGCATAATAATCAGCATGCCTAAGCCTTCGGATTGAATATTTTGAATTGAACACATCCTCAAGAAAAAAACGTCGTTCAGCTATGCAAATGGCGTCTCCTTTAACAGGAGGTCTATCTTTCTTTTTATATTTAAGTAAATAGTCTTTTCTGATTTTATATTTCGAGATAGAATATCCCCTGGTGATGGCAGCACAAGATTCTCCGGATCTTTTTTCTGCGTATTACTCCTTATCTGACCCGTAGCGAAAGCCATACAGATCACGATAAACGTCAAAAAACTGACAGGCTTGAATATGTTCATTTATTCTGTACTACCACGTATTCATCAACAAAATGCGAAGGATAAAAAGCCAGGAGGAAGCGTCCGAACGCCCTGACACAAGGAACACTATTCTTATCCAGTCATCCTCCAACTGAAGATCGCTTACAGGCCCGCGGACGCTTTGGCTATGCGAAGATACAAAACGAATCAGGAAATTATTTTGGGGATTTTTGGCTGCTATCGCCAATATTTGCTACCACTTATTCATCTGCTAAAAGCCTGTCTTAGCTCTTCGGCGCTGGCATTGGCGCGGCTCTCGCTGGATGCGAAAGTCAGTTCCGTCTTGCCATATTTGAGCTGCTCGAAGATGGAGGCTACAAAGTCGCTCACCGGAGGCGCCGCATCATGCAGGCCTTTTCCACCGAGGTCTGTATTCAGTGCCGGAGGGATCATCTCAATGACTTCTATGTTATGTGCTTTCAGCAGATGCCGCAGCGAGAGCGTCAGGGAGTGGAAAAAAGCTTTGCTCGCCGAATAGACCGGAACTTTGGAAAAGGGTGCAAACGAGAGTCCGGAACTGACGTTGATCAGCGTATCCAGCGCCGGGAGCTGCATAAAGAGGGTTGTAAGGTGGATCGGTGCCTCAATATTCGTCGTGATTTCTGCTTTGGCACGGCTGTAAAAATCAGCATCCGATATGGACATCCAGTTCTGTATGCCCGCATTATTGATCAGGACATTGAGATCAGGATGCTCGGCGGCGATCCAGTCATATAATGCCATGCGGTCTGATTCCACGGAGAGGTCACATACGCGGGTGATAACATCCGGATGCTTTGCCTGGGCTTCCTCAAGTACAGAAGCACGTCTGCCACAGATAAGGACCTGATTGCCTTCCTTCAGGAAGCGCTCCGTGAGTCCAAGTCCGATGCCGCTTCCTCCTCCTGTAATGAGGATCTTGTTTCCCGCTAATTTCATTGATCAAAGATAAGTACGCGGGTCTCATATTCTACTCCGCTGGTAGCGGTACATCGCCTGATGGCTCGCTTGCCGTAGAGTCATCGGAGCCATGCCGCCTCAGGCGTATGCGCGTATGGCAATTGTACTGCTTGGTGATCTTGACGGCGGGCTTGGGAAAGCGTCCTTTGGTGATGCCCAGCTCGGGATGCTGATATACTTTTTCCATGAATAGTCCGAATACCGGAAGGGCAGTCTTGGCGCCTTCGCCCATATCGGTGGTGCGGAAGTGGATGCTGCGGTCTTCTCCGCCGACCCATGATCCACCGACGAGGTCCTTGCTCACGCCGACAAACCATCCGTCAGAGTGATTGGAGGACGTTCCGGTCTTGCCACCCAGCTCATTCCCCTCCCGCGAGCCTTTGAAGAGGTCATAAGCCCAGAGATTGGAGGAGGTTCCGCCCTCATCCAATCCACCTTTGAGCATATCGAGCATCAGCCAGGCATTTTCCTCGGTAATGGCTCTATGGGATTTAGGCCGGAAAGCTTCCAGTACTTTCCCCTGACGGTTGCTTATTTTGGTGATGAAAATCGGCTCTGTCCATATTCCCGTGTTAACAAAGGTGGAGTAGGCGCCCACAAGCTCAAACAGGCTGACATCGCTGGATCCGAGGCATACGGAGGGCACCGCAGCGAGCTTGGACTGGATTCCGCAGCGGTGCGCATAGTCCACCACCGTATTCCACCCGATTTTTTCCGTTACCTGTGCAGCGACTACATTCACCGACATCGCCAAAGCGTGGCGGAGCGTCATGGAGTCATAATCAAATACCCGATCGGCATTCTGCGGACTCCAGGATTTTGCCTCTCCATTTTCCATATAATTGATCGTGACGGGCTTATTGACAATCCGGTCACAGGGCGCATATCCGTGCTCGAAGGCTGCCGCATAGACAAAGGCCTTGAATGTGGATCCGGGCTGACGTTTGGATTGTTTGACGTGATCATACTTGAAGTATTTGTAGTCAATTCCGCCGACCCAGGCTCTGATCTCGCCATTGTGCGGATTCATGGCCATAAATCCGGCGTGGAGGAAATGCTTGTAGTATTTGAAAGAATCAATGGTGGAAAACAGGGTCTCTTTTTCATACACGCCTTCGAAATTGCGGCTGCGGGGCCAGGCAAAGACCTTCATCCGGCGCGGCGTGTTGAGGATCCGGCTGATGACGGTCTCGTTAGAGCCATACTTTTTCCGGAGGAATTTGTAGTGCTCCGTGTGGACGATAAAGGAGTCAATGAATCCGCGCAGCTCGCGTCCCTGCTCGTCAATCCAGGGATTGCGTCCTTCCCAGTGATGGTCAAAGCTGCGCTGGAGGTTGATCATGTGCTCGCGCTG
>JBBRLW010000071.1:0-8382 GCA_038231115.1 Bacteroidia bacterium | reverse complement strand
TCTCCGGCACGGACATAGTCATTTTCCTGAACGAGGATATGCTTGGATAGCGGCACAAGATATTTCTTGACATTTCCATCGCGGCTCTCGACCATGATTTCCCTGTTTCCACGCTTGATGCTTCCGAAGCTACATACCCCGTCAATTTCCGAGATAACCGCAGGATTCGATGGATTACGTGCCTCGAAAAGCTCCGTAACACGCGGAAGTCCTCCGGTGATATCACGCGTCTGTGAGGCAGAGCGCGGAATTTTGACCAGGATATTCCCCGGCTCAATCTGCTTGTCGTTTTCAACGATGATGTGTGCCGCGACCGGAAGGTTCACATCCTTGACCGTTTTGCTGTCGCTGGAAATGATCTTGATCGTTGCAATCTTCGTTTTATCACGTGTCTCGATGATAACTTTCTCACGGTGACCGGTTTGCTCATCGACTTCTTCACGGTAAGTGACGTTCTCGATGATGTTCTCGAATTTCACCATACCGGAGAACTCCGATAAGATTACGGCATTATACGGATCCCAGTCGCATATTTTTGTGCCTTTGGTCACTTCCGTGCCATTAACTACATAGATCTGTGCGCCATAAGGGACGTTAGTTGTGTTAAGGACAGTTCCGCCCGGTCTGTCGAGGATACGGATTTCTCCGGAACGTCCCAGAACTACCTGAACTTCTCCAAGCTCGGTCAGACGTGGAACGGTACGGATACCTTCAAACTCTAAGTGACCATCAAATTTGGCTTTGATCTGGCTCTCCGATGCGATCTTCGATGCCGTTCCCCCTACGTGGAAGGTTCTCAGCGTAAGCTGTGTTCCTGGCTCCCCGATGGACTGTGCGGCAATTACTCCGACCGACTCTCCGCGATGCACCATGCGGCCTGTGGCGAGGTTACGTCCGTAACATTTTTCGCAGATTCCGTGACGCGTCTCGCAAGTCAGTGCAGAGCGGATCTCAACTTCCTCAATAGGAGAGTCTTCAATCGTCTGTGCAATTTCTTCCGTGATTTCCTCCGTAGCACGGACAATCAGCTCGCCCGTAAGCGGATGATAGATATCATGCAGACAGGTACGTCCCAGAATACGCTCGTATAGCGTCTCCACCACGTCCTCATTATCTTTGAGGGCAGTAGTGAGCAATCCGCGGAGCGTTCCGCAATCATCCTGACGGACAACTACATCCTGCGCCACATCATGCAGACGACGTGTAAGGTAACCCGCATCCGCCGTTTTCAGGGCTGTATCGGCAAGACCTTTACGCGCTCCGTGTGTGGAAATAAAGTATTCCAATACCGATAGTCCTTCTTTAAAGTTGGAAAGGATCGGGTTCTCGATGATCTCTCCGGAACCTCCTCCCGATACGTGCTTACGCGGCTTGGCCATCAGTCCCCGCATTCCGCCCAGCTGACGGATCTGCTCTTTGGAACCACGTGCCCCCGAGTCAAGCATCATATACACGGAATTGAATCCCTGCTTATCGTTTTTGAGGTAATTCAGCAGCTGATCGGTAACACGGCCTGTGATACGCGTCCAGATGTCAATTACCTGATTATAACGCTCATTATTGGTGATAAATCCGTTTTCGTAGTTTTCGGTGATCTCATCCACTTCGGCCTGTGCCTGGCGGATCAGCTCTACTTTTTCTACCGGAACCGGTACATCAGCCAGATTAAATGATAATCCGCCGCGGAAGGCATAGCCAAATCCGAGGTCTTTGATATCATCCAGGAACCTCGCCGTACGGGCCAGACCTGTTTTCTGATAGATAACGGTGATAATCTCTCTGAGCGCTTTTTTAGTCAGCAGCTCATCCAGATAGCCTACTTCCTCAGGAACAACCTGATTGAAGATCACACGTCCTACAGTGGATTCCACCATGCGTTGCGTGCGCTCGCCGGTCGCTACATTCAGATCCGTAATACGGCAGCTGATATGTGCGTGGAGATCGACCTGATTATGTGCCAGAGCAATCTCTACTTCCTCGGGAGAGTAGAATTTGGATCCTTCTCCGCGGACAACTACATCATCCATAGTGCGTTTGCCTTTGGTGATGTAATACAGTCCCAAAACCATGTCCTGAGAAGGCACACAGATTGGAGTTCCGTTGGCAGGGTTCAGGATATTATGCGCAGCCAGCATCAGAAGCTGAGCTTCCAGCACGGCAGCGTTGCCCAGCGGGACGTGAATCGCCATCTGGTCACCATCAAAATCCGCGTTGAATCCGGTACATACCAATGGATGCAGCTGAATCGCTTTTCCTTCGACCAGCTTCGGCTGGAAAGACTGAATCCCGAGTCTGTGGAGGGTAGGGGCACGGTTGAGCATCACCGGATGTCCTTTAAGAACATTCTCGAGGATATCCCAGATCACCGGATCCTTACGATCTACTATTTTCTTGGCAGATTTTACTGTCTTAACAATTCCGCGCTCAATGAGCTTGCGGATAATAAATGGCTTGAAAAGCTCTGCAGCCATGTTTTTAGGCAGACCACACTCGTGCATTTTCAGCCAGGGACCTACTACAATAACCGAACGTCCCGAGTAATCCACCCTTTTTCCGAGGAGGTTCTGACGGAACCTTCCCTGCTTTCCTTTCAGCATATCTGATAAGGACTTGAGGGCACGGTTTCCTTCCGTTTTCACGGCATTGGCCTTACGGGAGTTATCAAAGAGGGAATCCACTGCTTCCTGAAGCATACGCTTCTCGTTACGCAGGATTACTTCCGGCGCCTTGATCTCGATCAGACGCTTCAGACGGTTATTACGGATAATGACACGACGGTACAGGTCATTCAGATCCGAGGAGGCGAATCTTCCGCCATCCAATGGAACCAATGGACGCAATTCCGGTGGAATTACAGGTAATACCTTGATGATCATCCACTCCGGCTTGTTGGTGAATCTTGTATTGGCCGAACGGAAATACTCGATTACTTTCAGACGCTTCAGAGCCTCGTTTTTACGCTGCTGGGAAGTTTCATGATAGGCCTGGTCACGGAGCTTGTATGACAGATCATCCAGATTCAGGCGGCTGAGAAGATCAACCAATGCATCTCCGCCCATTTTGGCGATGAATTTATTAGGATCCTTATCTTCCAGCTGCATATTTTCCTTCGGAAGGGTCTCCAGATGGTCCAGATATTCTTCTTCTGTCAGGAAATCAAGATAATTGACGTTTTCAGTGGCTTTCACACCCGGCTGAATAACGATATAGCGCTCATAATAGACTACAAGCTCCAGCTTTTTAGCCGGAAGCCCGAGCAGGTAACCGATTTTATTCGGCAGGGATTTAAAATACCAGATATGCGCTACTGGTACCACGAGATTCACGTGGCCGAGGCGCTCTCTGCGCACACGCTTCTCCGTCACCTCCACACCACAACGGTCGCAGACGATTCCTTTGTAGCGGATACGCTTATATTTCCCGCAATGACACTCATAGTCCTTAACGGGACCGAAAATGCGCTCGCAAAAAAGTCCACCCATCTCCGGCTTGAATGTCCGGTAATTGATGGTCTCGGGCTTGACTACTTCTCCGTTGCTCCACTCAAGGATTTGCTCGGGAGAGGCCAGACCGATAGATATTTGTTTGAAATCACTTTGGAGCTTCGCTCTATCTTTCTTTAAAGCCATAATTCTTGGTAAATGTTAAAAATCCTGCCGGCGCATACACGCCGGCAGGTTAAAATAAATTGTTGTTGAGATTAATCGAGACGGACATCCAGCGCCAGTCCTTTCAATTCGTTGAGCAATACATTGAATGACTCAGGAATTCCAGGCTCGGGGAGATTATCTCCTTTGACGATGGCTTCATACGTTTTCGCTCTTCCGATGATATCATCCGATTTGATGGTAAGCATCTCCTGGAGAATGTTGGACGCCCCGAATGCCTCGAGTGCCCATACTTCCATCTCCCCAAAACGCTGACCCCCGAACTGGGATTTACCTCCGAGCGGCTGCTGGGTGATCAAAGAATACGGCCCGATGGAACGTGCGTGCATCTTGTCATCCACCATGTGCGAGAGCTTCATCATATAGATGACGCCGACGGTCGTAGGCTGATCAAACAGATCTCCGGTGAGGCCATTACGCAGACGCGTACGTCCCATTTCCGGAAGCCCTGCCTGGCGCATGAACAGATTGACCTCGTCAATCGTTGCTCCGTCGAAGATCGGCGTCGCAAACTTCATGTTCAGCTTTTTACCCGCCCATCCGAGGATGGACTCATAAATCTGACCGAGGTTCATCCTCGATGGTACCCCCAGCGGATTCAGTACGATATCCATTGGTGTGCCGTCTTCGAGGAAAGGCATATCTTCCGCCGGAACAATCTTGGCTACAACACCCTTGTTTCCGTGGCGACCGGCCATTTTATCTCCGACTTTCAGCTTACGCTTTTCAGCAACATATACTTTAGCGAGCTTCATCACGCCCGCAGGAAGCTCATCACCAATGGTGACGGCATACTGCTCGCGTTTGAGGTGCGCTCCGGCTTCGTTAATCTTCGTAGTATAATTCTGCAGAATGGCTTTGACGGCATCGTTGCGCTCGTCCTCGTTTGTCCAGTTGCCCGGATTTACTTCCGCAAACTCAATCTTCTGAATCGCCTTCAGATTGAATTTCGTCCCTTTCGGGATCACTTCCGCATCATATACATTTGTGATGGAGTTGGAGTTTTTACCGTCCAATACCTTCACGAGCTTTTCAATCAGTACCTCTTTAAGGTTCGTAACCGTTTTGCGGTACTCATTCTCAAGCTTGGTGAGCTGAATTTTATCTTTCTCCTTGCCTGATTTTTCCTTACGGGCACGCTCGAAGAGTTTTTTGTCAATTACTACGCCTCCTCCGGATGGGGGTACGCGCAGCGATACATCCTTCACATCACCGGCTTTCTCTCCGAAGATGGCTCGCAAAAGCTTCTCTTCCGGAGATGGCTCGGATTCCCCTTTCGGAGTAATCTTCCCAATCAGGATATCGCCTTCCCTTACCTCTGCGCCAACACGGATCAATCCGTTTTCGTCGAGGTTACGGGTCGCTTCCTCACTGACGTTTGGAATATCGTTAGTGAACTCTTCCATGCCACGCTTGGTATCGCGGACATCAAGCTCATACTCATCAATATGGATGGATGTAAACAGATCTTCTTTTACAACGCGCTCGGAAATAACGATGGCATCCTCAAAGTTGTATCCCTGCCATGGCATGAAGGCCACAAGCATGTTACGTCCCAGAGCCAACTCGCCATTCTGAGTAGCAAAGCCCTCGCAGAGAACATCTCCTTTAACTACTTTCTGTCCTTTCTTCACGATAGGAGTCAGGGTAATACAGGTATTCTGATTCGTTCTGCGATACTTGACTAAGTTATAGTTCTTGGTATCTCCTTCGAAATCCACCAGGCGCTGCTGATCGGTACGCTCGTAACGGACGATAATCTTCGTCGCATCTACGTATTCAATCACACCGTCACGCTCGGCAATAACCAGCGCACGCGAGTCTTGTGCAATCCGAGCCTCGATTCCGGTTCCGATAATCGGAGACTCGGGACGAAGCAACGGAACTGCCTGACGCTGCATGTTAGATCCCATCAGGGCACGGTTCGCATCATCATGCTCCAGAAACGGAATCAATGAGGCTGCTATCGATACAATCTGATTCGGAGATACATCCATGAAGGCTACATCTTTAGGCTCAAGGATAATAAATTCCCCACCCTGACGTGCCTGCACTTTTTCTGATTCGATGATACCATCCTCATCCAGGTCAACATTGGCCTGTGCAATGATTTTATCATCTTCTTCTTCTGCGGACAGATATTTTACCGGCCCGTGCCAGTCAATCTGGCCATTATTCATCGGACGGTAAGGCGTCTCAATGAATCCCATGGAGTTGATCTTCGCATACACCGATAGCGAGGAAATGAGTCCGATATTCGGACCTTCCGGCGTTTCGATCGTACAAAGCCTTCCGTAGTGGGTATAGTGAACGTCACGAACCTCGAATCCTGCGCGTTCCCTGGAGAGACCTCCGGGACCGAGCGCTGACATTCTCCGCTTGTGCGTGATTTCCGCCAGCGGATTCGTCTGATCCATGAACTGCGATAGCTGGTTGGTTCCGAAGAAGGAATTAATCACCGAGCTAAGCGTCCGGCTGTTGATCAGATCCGTAGGCGTGAACACCTCGTTATCACGGACGTTCATACGCTCGCGGATGGTACGCGCCATACGTGCCAGTCCGACTCCGAACTGTGCATATAGCTGCTCCCCAACGGTACGCACCCTTCTGTTGGAAAGGTGGTCAATATCATCCACATCGGCTTTCGAGTTCGATAGCTCGATGAGGTACTTAATGATCGAAATAATATCGGAGGTCGTCAGAACACGTGTCTCTGAGGACTCCGTCAGACCAAGCTTCTTGTTGATCCGGTAACGTCCTACCTCACCGAGGTCATAACGCTTGTCCGAGAAAAACAGACGGTCAATGATACCGCGCGCTGTTTCCTCATCCGGTGGATCGGCATTCCGCAGCTGACGATAGATATGCTCCAGGGCCTCTTTAGCAGAGTTGGACGGATCCTTTTGGAGGGTATTATATATAATGTCGAAGTCATGCGCCTCCAGATCCTCACGGTGGAGGATGATGGTTTTGACTCCGGCGTCCATAATCAGGTCAATATGATCTTCCGCAAGGAAAGTATCACGCTCAAGGATAATCTCGTTACGCTCAATGGATACTACTTCTCCGGTATCTTCATCCACGAAGTCTTCGACCCATTTTCTGAGGACTCTCGCAGCGAGCTTACGTCCCAGTAGGGTCTTGAGCTTCGCTTTGGAGACCTTGACTTCCTCTGCCAGTCCGAAGATTTGCAGAATGTCCTTGTCGTTCTCAAATCCGATGGCGCGGAGCAGGGTAGTGACCGGGAACTTCTTCCGGCGGTCAATGTATGCAAACATGACGTTGTTCACATCGGTCGCAAATTCCATCCAGGAACCTTTAAACGGAATTACACGTGCTGAATACAGACGTGTTCCGTTGGTATGGAAGGACTGGCTGAAAAATACACCCGGCGAACGGTGTAGCTGGGAAACAATAACACGCTCGGCACCGTTGATGATAAATGTTCCGCGCGGAGTCATGTAAGGAATCGTACCGAGGTACACATCCTGGATAATGGTTTCAAAATCCTCATGCTCGGCATCGTTACAGGAAAGCTTGAGCTTCGCTTTCAGGGCGACGTTATAGGATAATCCGCGCTCTATGCACTCGTCAATATTATACTTCGGAGGGTCAACAAAATAATCGAGAAACTGAAGCTCGAAGATGTTACGGGCATCGCTGATAGGGAAGTTCTCTGCAAATACTTTGTAGAGCCCCTCATGGACGCGGCCTTCTTCGGATGTCTGAAGCTGGAAAAAATCCTGGAAGGATTTCAGCTGTACTTCGAGGAAGTCAGGGTACTCCAGAAAATTTTCTGAGGACGCAAAGCTGACCCGCCCGGTTCTATGATCTCTTATCAAGGCTTAAAATTTAAAGTTAATGGGAAAAATGTAATAGGTGTATAAACAGGTATAGACCTGACCATTTGCATGGCAGGTCTATTAAAAATTGTACCGAAAACCGGACTACTGAAGCTCAACTTCAGCCCCCGCTTCTTCCAACTTGGCTTTGATTTGCTCAGCTTCGTCTTTAGGGCAATTTTCTTTAACTGGTTTCGGAGCTCCGTCCACCAGATCCTTAGCTTCTTTGAGGCCTAATCCAGTGATATCTTTCACTAATTTAACCACATTCAACTTGGATGCACCAGCGCTTTTGAGGATCACATTGAACTCGGTTTTTTCTGGAGCTGCTGCCGGAGCGTCTCCGCCACCTGCAGGTCCTGCCATCATTGCAACCGGAGCTGCTGCCGGCTCAATACCGTACTCATCCTTCAAAATTTGTGCAAGCTCGTTAACCTCCTTAACGGTCAGGTTCACAAGCGATTCAGCAATTGATTTTACGTCTGCCATTTTTAATTCGATTTAAATATAATTCTTGCTATTGTTAATTTTTATCCGAGATCAGCCTATGCCGCCTCTTCTTTTTCTGATAATGTTTTTAGGATACCCGCAATCTTGCTACCCTGACCTTTAAGGCCGCTGATAACATTCTGCATAGGTGCCTGGAGCATTCCGAGAACCTCTCCGATGAGCTGCTCTTTGGATTTGATTTTCAGCAGGTTCTCAAGCTCGTGATCCCCAACATATACACTCTCCTGGATATAGGCTGCTTTCAGGATCGGCTTCGGAAAACGCTTGCGGAATTCCTTGATCAGCTTGGCCGGAGCCGTCGGATTCTCGGCGAACATCAATGAAGATGGTCCGGCAAGAACGTCTGTCAGCTCGCTCTCCTT
>JBBRLW010000070.1:0-8408 GCA_038231115.1 Bacteroidia bacterium | reverse complement strand
GGCAGATGCAGGAGAACATCTGTGGCAAATATATTATGAGCTAAAAGATACATTGGGCCGAGAAGTAGATATTGTTACACAACGATCGCTACGAAATGCTTTCTTTATTGAGGAGCTGAATAAAACCAGAGAAGCAATCTATGGATAATAAAATAGTTTCGCGCCTCAACCATATTCTTTTATCCATACAGGACATTGATGATGCCTTAAAGCCTGATTTTTCCTTTAATGCGTATGATAATCAAAGAGGATTACAATTGCAGATAGAACGAAGCATAATGACCATCGGAGAAGCCATCAATAACATTACAAAAATGGATGGCTCAATTATTTTTACGAATGCCCGTAGAATTGTTGATGCCCGTAATTTTCTGATCCATGAATATGATAGAATAGACAACGCACTTGTCTGGAATATTATCACCCGACATATCCCTATTCTAAAAGCTGAAGTGCAGGATACATTAAACAGCCATTGAACTAATTTATCACTCATCATTTATATTTCATAATTATTACTAATGTCCCTTCCTCTTAATACCATCGAATTTAATTCCGGCTTTGAGCCGCCTAAAATCTATCAGCCGAAGAATCCGGATTTTCTGGCGCTGATGCACGAGAAGCTGACGCGTCAGTATTTTTTGCAGCACATCGGAATGGGCATCTCGCGCATCAGTCCGGGATATGCCGAGGCATACATGCCGATGGCTCAGCATGTAGAGCAGCAGGACGGTATCCTGCACGGTGGCGTGACGCTTCTGGCAGCAGATATTACGACGGGATTTGCCGCTTTTTCGCTTTGTGGCAAGGATGACCGCGTTGTTACCTCCGATCTCAAGCTATCCTATTATTCTCCCGGGGTAGGGGAGGCACTATTTGCCCGCGGATGGGTCGATAAGCCGGGATCGCGCCTGATGTACTGCGAAGCCGAGGTCTATATGGTCAGGGATGGGGCTTTTAAGCAGATTGCCAAAGGATTCACAATCATGGCAGTCATTGAAGGCAGGAACAAAGAGGTAGAAGCGCAGGGCAGGCTGATCCTGTAATAATCGCATGAAAGTCTGCGCGTATGTCATCGGTAAAACGGATGAGGCCTGGATCCGTGAAGGATTAGAGATCTACCGTAAAAAGCTTCAGCCTTATCTGAGCTTTGAGTATCTGGAAATTATCCCCCTCATCGGAAGCAGGAAAGCGCAGACGCCGGAAGCGCATCAATTGGCAGAACGTGATGCGCTCAATAAGCTCATCCGTCCTCAGGATATGCTTATCCTGCTGGACGAGCGCGGGAAAGAATTCAGCTCCAGAGCCTTCTCGGAGTTTGTAGAGAAGAAATTTCACCAGACTTCCGGAAATATCATCTTTATAGCCGGCGGCCCCTTCGGATTTCATGCCGATCTGTATGCCCGTGCCAATGAGTCCCTGTCCCTCTCCCGCATGACGTTTACCCACCAGATGGTGCGGGTCATATTTCTGGAGCAGCTCTACCGCGCCATGACCATCCTCCGTAATGAGCCGTATCATCATGACTGAACGCACATAGCTTTTCCTGTAAATATCCATACCGATCCATAATCAGTGAAGACTTATCTTTGCTGATTCGTAGCTGTATGTCCACGAAGAAAGATCATATCGACCTGGAGCGTTTGCCGGAGCATATTGCCGTCATCATGGATGGTAATGGGCGCTGGGCTAAGGAAAAAGGCGAGGAACGCGTCTTCGGGCATCGCAATGGTGTTTCCTCGGTACGGAACGCGGTGGAGGCCTGTGCCGAGCTTGGCATCGGATACCTTACCCTCTATGCTTTTTCCACTGAAAACTGGAACCGCCCGCAGGAGGAAGTCAATGCCCTCATGGAGCTATTGGTGCATACCATCAGCGAGGAAGTCAAGACCCTCAATAAGAATAATATATCCCTCCATGCTATCGGTGACCTGGCTTCGCTGCCCGCGGCCTGCCAGCGGGAGCTGCAAACAGCGATTCAAAATACATCCGGCAATACCGGACTCCGTCTGGTACTGGCATTATCCTATTCCTCGCGCTGGGACATTCTCAAGGCCGTTAAGGAAATAGCGTCCAAAGCGCTTGCCGGTTCCCTGCATCCGGAGCATATTACCGAAGATATACTAAAACAGCATCTGACAACGTTCTTCTATCCCGATCCGGCACTGCTGATCCGCACCAGCGGAGAGCATCGGGTGAGCAATTTTCTTTTATGGGAACTGGCTTATACGGAATTATACTTTTCAGAAGTTTTATGGCCCGATTTTGAGAAAGAGCACCTCTACGAAGCGATCCTGGACTATCAGGGACGTGAACGACGATTTGGAAAAACAAGTGAACAAATCAGGACACCCGAGCAACATGGATAGCCCATTTTTATCAATACTGTCTAATAATATACGTGGCTACAAATCAATACTATCCGTATTGATGCTGTTGATGGTTTCTGCGGCCTGTTTTGCACAGTCGCCCATGACTGACTCAGCGCGAAAAGCCGGTCTGGCTGCCGGAGGTGAGGTTAGCTACGTGCTGCCTACGCGGTATGAGCTTGGTGGAATCAACGTTACTGGCGATGCTTACGACAGAAATCTGGTCACTGCATTTTCCGGACTTTCTATCGGTCAGCGGATCACAATTCCTGGCGATGAAATCACACAGGCGCTCCAAAACCTCTGGAAACAGGGACTATTTTCCGATATTAAATTTACGCTTGACAAAATAGATGGCGACAAAGTCTATCTGGGCGTCTATCTCCGCACGCGTCCGAAGCTTTCCAGCTATCAATTCAAGGATGTCAGCAAGGGCACCGCGAAAAAGCTCAAAGAGCAGGTCAGGCTTGCCGGAGGCAATATCGTCACAGAGCAGCTGATTGCCAATGCGCGCTATAATATCCGCGAGTATTATATCAAGAAAGGATATCCCAATGCCACGGCAACGGTAACGCAGAAAGTGGACTCCGGAAGGGCTAATACCGTCAAGCTTGTATTCGATGTAAAACGCGGATCCAAAGTCAAGATTCAGAGCATCACTTTTACGGGAAATAAAGAGTTCGACGAAAAGAAGCTCCGCCATACTCTGAAGCAGACCAAAGTAAAAAACTTCTTCAATATCTTCAAGGCCTCGCGCTTTCAGCCGGATAATTATGATGATGATAAAAAGAAGCTCCTCGCTTACTATCAGGTACATGGATTCAAGGACGCACGGATTGTATCAGACTCGGTTTATAAAGTATCCGATAGCCGCCTGGCTATTAAAATCAATGTAGATGAGGGACACAAATACTATTTCCGGAACATTACCTGGGCCGGAAACACAAAATACACGTCCCAGCAGCTGGATGGTGTACTGAATATCCACAAAGGAGACCTCTATAATCCCGGACTGCTTGAGAGCCGCCTGACCATCAACCCGACCGCCCTCGACGTTACATCGCTCTACATGGATGACGGATATCTCTTCTTTACCCTTAATCCGGTAGAGACCCGTGCCGATCAGGATTCCATAGACCTCGAAATCAGAATATCCGAGGGGCCTCAGGCTACGGTCAATCACGTGACGGTCACCGGAAATACCAAGACGCATGACCATGTGATCCTGAGAGAGCTGCGTACACGTCCCGGACAGAAGTTCAGCCGCTCGGATATTATCCGCTCACAGCGGGAATTATCCCAGCTGGGCTATTTCAATCCCGAAAAAATGAACGTCATTCCAACGCCCAATCCAAAGGATGGTACCGTAGATATTCAATATATAGTAGAAGAAAAGCCAAACGATCAAATTGAGCTTTCCGGTGGTTACGGAGCTAATAGCTTAGTCGGGGTACTGGGACTTTCCCTGAACAATTTTTCTGCCCGCAATTTCTTCAAACCTGATAAATGGCAGGGATACCCTTCCGGAGATGGCCAGCGCCTGTCTATGAGGATTCAGACCAATGGAAAGTATTATCAGCTGTATAACATGAGCTTCACCGAGCCCTGGTTCGGAGGTAAACGTCCTACTTCTCTGAGTGTTAGCCCATTTTATTCTGTTCAGACCAACGGACTTCCCTCTTATGATCCCTCATCTTATGCCATCTCCATTGCCGGACTCAGCATCGGACTCGGGCGTCGCCTCAAAATTCCGGATGACTATTTCACCCTGACCAATACGCTTTCTTATCAGTATTATACTCTGACCAATTATACGCTGATTCCTAATTTCAAAACCGGAAACGCTAATAACCTGTATTTCAAGCATACCATTTCTCACTCTACGGTGACAGGTCTGGACGGCAATACGGTCTATCTTAATAACGGATCTACGATATCCTTTACTTTCCAGTGGACGCCCCCCTGGAGCCTGTTCTCTAACAAGGACTATTCTACGCTTCCAGCCAGTAAAAAGTATAACCTCATTGAGTATCACAAGTGGAAATTCGATGCCGTGTACTACCTGGGCTTAGACAGGAAGAAGAAGCTCGTCGTAATGGCAGCTTCCAACTTTGGACTCATCGGACTGTATAACCGTCAGCTGGGACTCGCACCGTTTGAGCGCTTCTACGTCGGTGGAGATGGCCTTCAGGGCTATTCTATTGACGGACGTGAGCTGATTCGTTTGCGCGGATACTCCAACTCCGCTGCAGTTACGCCAAGTGAAACGCGCATTGACGGAACGCCAGAGTCTGCCGGAGCCACGATCTATAACCGTTTCACTTTCGAGATGCGTTATCCGATTACGACGTCTCAGGCCGCGACCATCTATACCCTCGGATTCCTTGAAGCAGGAAATGCTTTCCAGCGCTTCAAGAACTATAACCCATTTGATGTCAAGCGGGCGGCAGGCGTAGGGATACGTGTATTCCTTCCCATGTTCGGACTCCTTGGATTTGACTGGGGCTATGGATTTGATAATCCACTGCCAGGCGGCAAAAGCGGATGGAATTTCCACATCTATATCGGTCAGCAGAGCTTCTAATCTGAGACTGTTCGGTTTATATCTGTTTACTTATGCGGAGGTATGCAGCTGCATTTCCGTGGCATTGGGGTATAGGGCTTTGTCCTTTATTTCCTAACTTCGCGGCGTATAATAGTAAATATGACAAAAGTAAGTGTAATAGGAGCAGGTAACGTAGGCGCTACCTGTGCGGACGTTCTTGCGCATCGCGAGATTGCGAACGAGATTGTACTGGTGGACATCAAGCAGAATTTTGCCGAAGGTAAAGCGCTGGATATCTGGCAGACCGCTCCCGTGAATATGTATGACTCCCGCGTAACAGGCTCCACAGGGGATTACTCCAAAACTGCCGGATCGGAAGTAGTAGTAATCACTTCCGGACTGCCGCGCAAGCCCGGGATGTCCCGTGATGATCTCATCCAGACCAATGCTGCTATTGTAGAGTCGGTCACGAAGGAAGTCGTAGCGCATTCTCCGGATGCAATCATCATCATCGTATCCAATCCATTGGATGTGATGTGCTATTGTGCCTACCTGACGGCTCAAAAGGATCCGGGTAAAGTATTCGGAATGGCCGGTGTCCTGGATACCGCACGCTACCGCGCTTTCCTGGCTACGGAGCTGAATGTATCTCCCAAAGATATCCAGGCCATGCTTTTGGGCGGACACGGTGATACGATGGTTCCGCTACCCCGCTACACGACTGTGGCAGGGATTCCGGTGACCGAACTGATTGCTGAAGATAAGCTCAACGCCATCGTAGATCGTACCAAGAAAGGCGGCGGCGAGATCGTCAACCTGCTTGGAACTTCCGCCTGGTATGCCCCCGGAGCCGCTGCGGCTCAGATGGTAGAAGCCATCGTCCGCGATCAGAAGCGTATCCTTCCGGTATGTGCCTGGATGCAGGGTCAGTACGGACTCAATGATATCTACATGGGCGCACCGGTGAAGCTTGGTAAGAACGGAATTGAGCAAATCATTGAGCTGAAGCTCAACGACGATGAAATGAAGCTCGTCAACGAGTCTGCCACCGCCATCAAAGAAGTCATGAGCGTATTAGATAACATGAAGGCTTCAGCTACCAAATAAGCAGAGCATAATCAATAACATATTAGCAAGCCGGAGATAGTAATATCTCCGGCTTTTTTGTGTACTAAGGGCAGTATTTATTGATAATCCTTTGAAGGAGAATATTGATATTCAGCCGGCTTTCTAATAATGAATGTCAGGTGAATTTGGATGGGCTTTGAATTATGAAAGCACGTTTTTATATAGGAAACTATGTTTAGAGCCTGTCTAAAAATTTTATAACAGCTTATTTGGATGCTTTTCGCGCCATCCTGCGTTGGTCTTTTTGAACGTAGAAGCGCTGCTATGTCCTACAAAGCCCGCCTTGGCTGACACCAAAATCATCTCAAATGCGCAAATAAAAATTCTTAGACAGGCTCTTAAAAAATACTTCCTTCCTCACGCTACCATCCGCGTTTCGAACATCATCCCGCGAGCGTATTCCTCGGGAGTGACTTTAAAAGCATCTATCGCTATTCCGTATTTATAGACAGTCTCTGCTTTGGCATGCATAGTCATCAATATACGTTGATGATAGTTCTTGTTCTCAAAGTCTTTTGAGATGATGACCAGATCAATATCACTGTCCTTGTGCATGGTTCCTCGCATTGCCGATCCGAACAATGCTATACCATCTACGCGGACTCCAGCTAATTCCAGCCTTCTCCGGAAGTCCTGAATACATATATCTACTGTTCCCTGATCCATAGCTGCAAACGTTTGGAGATATATAATAGCTCGGCGGTTTCTGCTTTGCTGTAAGACTTGTCTAGAATTTTTAGTTCAAAATCATATCGAAGTGGAACAGACATATCGTCCATTAATATAATATGCTCTTCTAACTCCTCATCAAGAGCTATGACCAGCTCACGACGAAGGCGGAGCAAGCTATGCGTATAAGGAGGATTGGACGGATGTTCAAGACTGCCAGGATGTTGCTTCAACCATAATCCTTTTAGCGCTTTTTCGACGCTCATGTGGCACATAAACAGGCAATTGATAAAATGGCCACCCTCATAGATAGTCTCTGCCGTACTCAGATCTTCATCTGACATCAGCCACCACTTCTCAAATACCTTAAGCTCTGGCATCGTCCACAAATATACTACTATCCGCCCCGTACCTTTGCACGCATGAAAATCGCGATTATTGGCGTAACCGGATTGGTCGGGGAGAAAATGCTGGAGATACTGGGCGCCTCCGGTATTGCTGTGGATCAGCTGATTTCGGTGGCATCGGAGAAGTCGGTAGGGAAGTCAGTGCAGTTTAGGGGCGCGGAGCATCGGATCATCTCCATGGAAGAGGCCATAGCTCTGGCGCCTGATGTGGCTCTGTTTTCTGCCGGCGGATCCGTCAGCCTGGAGTATGCGCCGCGCTTTGCGGCGCAGGGGACGGTCGTGATTGATAATTCTTCCGCCTGGCGGATGCAGGATGGCATTCCTCTGATTGTGCCGGAGGTCAATGCGCATATCCTGAGGCCGGAGGATAAGATTATTGCCAATCCGAATTGCTCTACCATTCAGCTGATGCTCGTCCTCAAACCGCTTCAGGAGGCCTTTGGGCTCAAGCGCGTCGTGGTTTCCACCTACCAATCAGTAACCGGAACAGGCGTCAAAGCCGTAGCGCAAATGGATGCGGAGCGGGCAGGTCAGGTTCCAGCGGAAATGGCCTACAAATATCAGATTGACCGGAACTGTCTGCCGCAGGTGGATGTGTTTTTAGAATCCGGCTATACCAAAGAGGAAATGAAGGTTATTGAGGAGTCGCGTAAAATACTGTCCCTGCCTGATTTACAGATCACCTGCACGGCAGTGCGCGTACCTGTGACCGGAGGTCACTCAGAGTCTGTTAACATAGAGCTGGCGCGTCCCTTTGAGCTGAACGATGTTCGGCGTGTGCTATCCGATTTCCCCGGAATCATCCTGACGGATGATCCTCAAAATCAATTATATCCGATGCCCATCCATGCCCATAATCGCGATGAGGTCTTTGTAGGACGTATCCGCAGGGATGAGTCATTGGCCAATACGCTGAATCTCTGGATTGTAGCAGATAATCTCCGGAAGGGTGCCGCAACCAATGCCGTTCAGATACTGGAGTACGTCATTGAGAATGTGATGCACAGGCGCTAATTACTCGCCTTTAATGATCCGCTTGCTAATCCGGTGCTGTGCATCTCTTAGCTCCAGGATATACAGTCCATGTGCCAGATCGGAGGATAGGCTGAGGCTGAGCTGCTGATCTATTCCTTTAACAGAGGAAAACTGCTGCGTGCTGATGATTTTCCCCATCATATCATACAAATTGAGGGAAACCTGTCCATTTTCAGCACTTGAGCGGTACTGCACTGCGATATGGTCGGTAAACGGATTGGGATAAACGCTAAAATACATCTCATCAGTAGGGCT
>JBBRLW010000069.1:0-8486 GCA_038231115.1 Bacteroidia bacterium | reverse complement strand
TACCTTAAGCTATGGATATCAGAAGGCTGTTGTTCAGAGCATGGCAGATATATCCTATCTGATTTTTTCTCTGCCATTTTTTCTCTACTCTCTGTATGGATCAGTGAGGAGGACTCTGCCCAATCTTGAAATTTAGGAGTATAGCGTAAATTCCGTATTGAAATGAAGCATTTCCTGATTTACGTTTTTTTGCTTTTAGCGCTTGTCAGTTGTAAGCCTATCGTTTTTTTAATGACAGGCACACGATTCCCTAAAGTCGAAAATCGGGCTACCATACTAAAATATCTGAATGATCAAAAAGTAGATACAAGCATCTATCATTTGTATATACGTCAAGTAAAGCACCAGTATCCTAAACCTTCGATTTCTCAATTCTACTGGGGATATAGTGGATTACTACTTTCTTACACTGATAGTGGGTATGTACAATACTCAAAGAATCAGACAAGTTGTTTTCAGACGGTTAAAGATCAGTTTGAAGCGGATTTTATCAATAATTCCTATAAAACAAATAGGAATTATAATCTTTTTAGAATACTTGATACCCTTTATCTTGGTTTAAATACTCATCCTTTAGATTCTTCACGGCCAAAAATAGTGTATTATTTTTCATTAGCCAATCGGAAGCAAAATCGGGAAACATTTTCAATCCTAAAGCAGATATATACTGACAGGAAAGTTGATGCAGATTACTACCTGATTAGTGTAGATGTACTTGAGTCCTTCTACATCAAAAGAAGTATAGGAAAAAAACTGAAAGACTTCAGAATGAGATTCGAAACACCTCCAAAGAAAAAAACCTAATAATTTCTTGTAAATTAGGTAGTATTCTACAACGGAATATTCCCGTGCTTTTTGCGGGGCATGGAATCTACTTTGTTTTCCAGCATCTTGAATCCGGAAATTAGTTTCTGACGTGTTTCCTCCGGAAGGATGACTGCATCCACAAAGCCCCGCTCGGCGGCTTTATATGGATTGGCAAAGGCTTCGGTATATTCATCAACTTTCTGCTGAAGGCGCACTTCCTTATTATCTGACTCCAGAATTTCCTTACGGAAGATAATTTCTGCTGCACCTTTGGCACCCATCACAGCAATCTCCGCGGAGGGCCAGGCATAATTCAGGTCGCATCCGATGTGCTTGGAGTTCATTACATCATAGGCTCCGCCGTAGGCTTTTCTTGTAATTACCGAGATTCGTGGAACGGTAGCCTCTGAAAAAGCATATAACAGCTTCGCCCCGTTTTTGATGATTCCTCTCCATTCCTGATCTGTCCCAGGCAGGAATCCGGGGACATCCACAAATACAAGCAGGGGAATATTAAAGCAATCGCAGAAACGGACAAATCGTGCTGCTTTTTCAGATGAATTATTGTCCAGCACTCCCGCAAGATATGCCGGCTGATTCGCTACTATTCCGATGCTGCGTCCGGCAAGGCGCGCAAAGCCGACCACTATGTTTTCTGCATAGTCTTTATGGACTTCCAAAAAGCTTTCTGCGTCCACTGTCCCGTTAATTACATCCCGAATATCGTAAGGCTGATTCGGATTCGCAGGAATGATATTCTTTAGTACGTCCCGGCTTTCATTGGAGCTTGTATCGTAAGCAAGCATTGGAGCACGATCCTCGCAATTTTGAGGCATGTAGGATAGAAGCTTCTTGACATGATCTATCGCGTCGATCTCATTTTTGCAGGCGAAATGGCTGACTCCCGATTTAGACGAATGCGTCATGGCACCTCCCAATTCTTCCGAGCTTACTTCCTCATGCGTTACGGTTTTGACCACATTCGGGCCTGTGACGAACATATACGAGGTATTTTCCACCATGAGAATAAAATCCGTTATAGCGGGAGAATAAACTGCGCCTCCTGCGCAAGGCCCCAATATCGCGGATATTTGCGGTATAACCCCTGATGCACGAACGTTTCGGTAGAAAATATCTGCATATCCTCCGAGGGATACAACACCTTCCTGTATCCTGGCTCCTCCGGAGTCATTCAGTCCAATGACCGGAGCGCCGTTCTTCATAGCCATGTCCATGACTTTGCAGATTTTTTCGGCAAAAGTCTCTGATAAAGATCCACCGAATACCGTAAAGTCCTGAGAGAAAACATAGACTAACCGTCCGTTGATGGTACCATAGCCGGTGATAACGCCATCGCCCAAAATCTGCTGACTTTCCATTCCGAAGTCACGACTACGGTGCCTGACAAAAGCGTCTATTTCTTCAAACGAGCCCTCATCCAACAGGAAGTACAGGCGTTCAGGGGCAGTGAGCTTTCCTTTTTTATGCTGGGCATCTATTTTATCCTGACCTCCGCCGAGTAGGGAATCCGCTCGTAGCTGGATCAGTTGTTCTCTTTTCTCAATCATAGCGATATCAAATATTTTGATTCCTGTTTAAATTTTCGTGATGTGTTCTGGTGAGTCCGTAGAGCTTACAATCAATATAAATTCCTGATTTATAGATATTTTCCTTTAGGAAACCTTCCTGCTCGTATCCGTTCTTTTCAAGTACGCGTGCGGAGGCAGTGTTTTCTTCAAATGTAGTGGCCACAATTTTCTTCACAGGAAGATTCTCAAAAGTCCAGGTTGTAAAAGCCCCGATGGTATCAGTCATATAGCCATTCCCCCAGTATTCTTCACCGATCCAATAACCCAGCTCCGCCAGATGCCGGTTGTATGAGCTTTCCTTCATAAGAAGGTTCACGGCACCGATCATTTTACCTGAATCAAGCTTCCTGATAGCGAAGTCCCGTGTGGGCTTAAACAGATCCTCATGCGCATTGGCTATACTAATCCACCGCATTGCATCAGACCTGGTGTATTCTCCGGAATGGCTGAGGCTATTGCGCATAATTTCAGGAGAATTGAGGTACGAGACCAGCGTATCAGCGTCAGAAGCTACAATGGGAGCCAGACATATATCGTCATTGATGGCAATAACGATTTTAGCACCCAACGCTATCTGAAGTTGCTTCAGCAGCAGAGTTGCAGCACCTGATATTTTTTCGATCCACTGCACCTTCAGCTGAGTACTGTTGATACTATAAATGGATGACTTCGCCGTACGCTGCTGCCGTTGCTTCCATAATGGCTTCGGACATGGTAGGATGCGGATGAATAGACTTGAGAATTTCATGTCCGGTGGTCTCCAGCCTGCGAGCCACTACTACTTCAGCAATCATTTCGGTAACATTCATACCGACAAAATGTGCCCCAAGCCACTCTCCGTATTTTGCGTCATAAATGACTTTCACAAATCCATCTTTTGCACCGGCAGCACTCGCCTTACCTGAAGCCGAGAAAGGAAATTTCCCGACTTTAACATCGTATCCAGCTTCCCGTGCTGCTTTTTCTGTCATCCCTACAGATGCCACTTCTGGCGTGCAATAGGTACAGGATGGTATATTTCCGTAGTCAATAGGTTCCGGATGGTGCCCCGCTATGGCCTCAACGCAGGTAATTCCTTCTGCTGATGCAACGTGCGCCAGAGCTGCACCTTTAACAATATCTCCGATGGCATAGATGCCTTCTACATTAGTTTTATAGAACTCATCTACTTCTATAATTCCTTTTTCGACCTTTATACCGAGTCCTTCCAGCCCGATATTTTCCGTATTCGGAGTAATCCCTGCGGCTGAAAGCACAATATCACACTCTATTGTTTCTGTTCCTTTTTTATTGTTGACAGTAACTATGCATCCCGCTCCGGAAATGTCCACTTTCTCGACGCTGGCTTCCGTCATTACTTTGATGCCCTGCTTCTTGAAGGAGCGCTCAATCTGTTTGCCGATTTCTTCATCTTCGCGTGGAAGCAGATTCGGCAGATATTCTATAATCGTTACTTCAGTTCCCATGGAATTATAAAAGTATGCGAACTCTGATCCGATGGCACCAGATCCAATTACCACCATCCTTTTGGGCTGCTCCGGAAGCGTCATAGCTTCACGATATCCTATAATCTTCTTCCCGTCAATTTCAATATTGGGAAGGTTTCGTGCTCTGGCTCCGGTAGCAATGATAATATGTTTCGCCTCTAAAACAGATGTTTTCCCATCTTTATCAGTTAGCTCTACTTTTTTATCCTTTATAAGTTTGGCTGATCCGAAGATTGCTTCGATCTTATTCTTCTTGAAAAGAAATTCGATTCCTTTGCTCATTCCATTGGCCACATCTCGGGATCTCTTTACCACAGCACTAAAATCCTTATCTGCATCTTTGACAATGATCCCGTATTCCGCAGCATGATTAATATAATCAAATACCTGCGCTGATTTCAGAAGCGCTTTGGTAGGGATACATCCCCAGTTGAGGCATATTCCTCCTAATGATTCGCGCTCTATCACGCCGACTTTCATTCCCAGCTGCGATGCCCTGATTGCCGCTACATATCCTCCGGGTCCGCTCCCTATGACTAATAAGTCGTATTCCATTTTACCTTCTATTTACTGCAAAGATAGCAAGCATAACGAGCTAAAATACATAGTGCGGCGGTAAAGCTAAGTACAACAAAAAAGGCGATTCTTAATGGGAATCGCCTTTTCTATATGAAATTGTAAAAATATCTCTTAACCTAAGTAAGCTTTTAGAAGTCCGCTTTTAGAAGATTTACGAAGTTTTCTCAGTGCTTTCTCCTTGATCTGACGGACACGCTCACGAGTCAGGTTTACTTTCTCGGAAATATCCTCATAAGAGTGTGGAAGGCTTCCTTCCAGTCCGAAGTAAAGATTCAGAATTTCCTTCTCTTTATCGGAGAGGATGGACATCACACGAATGATCTCGCGCTGAAGCGACTCATGCAGCAATGCATTATCAGGATTTGGCTCCTGAGTATTATTCAACAATGTAAGAAGGGTAGTGTCCTCATCATCGCTGATCGGTGCATCGATAGATAGGTGACGTCCGGAAGTAGAAAGCGTAGTTTCAACTTCTTCCGTAGGAATACCCAGCTGATCTGCAATTTCTTCAGTAGTAGCCTCACGCTCGAACTTCTGCTCGAGTTGTGCCGCTGCTGCTGAAATCTTGCTCAGTGAACCTACTTTGTTCAACGGAAGGCGCACAAGACGTGACTGGTCTGCCAAAGCCTGAAGGATACTTTGACGAATCCACCAAACCGCATAGGAAATGAATTTGAATCCACGGGTTTCATCAAAGCGCTGTGCAGCTTTGATAAGTCCCAAGTTTCCTTCATTGATGAGATCCCCAAGTGTAAGCCCCTGATTTTGATACTGTTTTGCAACAGATACCACAAATCGGAGGTTAGCGTTTACAAGCTTTTCAAGTGCGACCTGATCGCCTTCTTTAATGCGTTTGGCCAACTCGACTTCCTCTGTTGGAGTAATCATTTCAACCTTGCTGATTTCGTTCAGGTACTTATCGAGAGATTTGTTCTCACGATTTGTGAATTGCTTATTAATCTTTAACTGCCTCATATCAAATAATAATCCTTTTAAACTTTTAAAAAATGCTGGGAAATCTTGGGTGTCTGGTCAGAAATAATTAACTTTACAGTAGCACGATTAGTTCCTGTGGGGAGCCTAAACTCTGATGCTGTAAGTATCTTTGCAGCGATATAAGCCGAATAATACAACTCTACTGATTTATAATATTCGAAAAATTTCTACTGATAAAGATTATCGTGACTCCTCAAAATATCCTATCGCAGTACCGATCCGAACTCGAATCAACTGTAATAAAATCTCCTTCGGAGCTTTCAGACTTCAAGAATAAGTGGCTGAGCAAAAAAGGTCTAATACCTGATCTTTTTACCAAAATGCGCGAAGTTCCTGTTGAGGAAAAAAAGCAGTTTGGCGCGCTCATCAACGAAATCAAAAATTTAGCCGAGCAAATTTTTGATACAGCTAATGCGTCACTTATGGACGTTTCATCTGCAAAAAATAAACCAGCTTTCGACTACTCCCTTCCTGGAACACAAAATTTCATAGGTGCCTTACATCCTCTTACAATTGTAAGGAACGATATAGTATCTGTTTTTCAGCGACTTGGCTTCGTAATTTCAGAAGGCCCCGAAATTGTAGATGATTTTCATAATTTTTCGGCACTAAATTTTCCGGCAGATCATCCTGCACGGGATATGCAGGATACTTTTTTCCTTGCACGGGATCCGGATATGCTCCTCAGAACCCATACCTCATCTGTTCAGGTAAAGGTAATGACCTCTCAAAAGCCTCCTATTCGCACTATTTCCCCGGGACGTGTTTTCAGGAAGGATAATGATTCTACGCATTCTCCAAATTTTCATCAGATAGAGGGGATATATATTGATAAGGATGTCAGCTTTGCAGATTTGAAGCAAACTTTGTACGCATTCGTATACGAGCTGTTCGGAGAGGATACTAAAGTCCGGTTCCGTGCCTCCTACTTTCCATTTACGGAGCCCTCCGCGGAGATGGATATTGAATGGAGGAAAACAGATCCCATTACGGGAGAAGAATCCACACGCTGGATGGAAGTTCTGGGCTGTGGTATGGTGGATCCGCAAGTACTGGAAAACTGTGGAATAGATCCGGAGGAATATACAGGATTCGCTTTCGGTATTGGTATTGAGCGCCTGGCGATGGTGCGGTATGCTATTCCGAGCATCAAGATGCTTTATGAAAATGATGTCCGCTTTCTCTCACAATTCAGAGGATTATAATCATGCAGCTCAATCAAATAAAGACTATCGGAGTAATTGGCGCCGGAACAATGGGTGCCGGAATTGCTCAGGTTTGCGCTACCGCCGGATATCAGGCAATCATATTTGACACCCATCCGGAAGCGCTTCAAAAAGCGGAGTCAGGGATCAAATCCGGATTGGATATGCTTGTAGGAAAAGGGAAATTAGATGAGAAAGCTTCCTCTGCCATTTTAAGTAGAATCCGGTTTACCGAGTTTCTCATGGAACTCAAAGCAGATATTATTATTGAAGCTGTTATAGAAAAGCTGGAGGTAAAACGTCAGATATTCCGTGAGCTGCAGGAATTTAACGCATCCGATTGCATATTTGCGACCAACACTTCTTCGATTCCGATTACTCAGATTGCCTATGGAATTAAAAATCCGGAGCGTGTAGTAGGAATGCATTTTTTCAATCCGGCGCAGATCATGAAGCTGATAGAGGTTATCTCTGGGGCGGCGACCAGTCCGGAAGTGGCTGGAGTAGTATTTGAGCTTTCCGCCAAGCTCGGCAAGACTCCTATTCATGCGCAGGATTCTCCTGGATTTGTAGTGAACCGCGTAGCGCGTCATTATTATGTGGAGTCTCTCAAGATATTGGAGGAAAGGGTCGCTCCTTTCAATGAAATTGATGATCTCCTGGAATCAGCGGGTTTTAGAATGGGCGCTTTCCGATTGATGGACCTTATTGGGGTGGATACAAATTTTTCGGTTACCTCATCCATGTTTGAGCAGTTTCATCAGGATCCAAAATTCCGTCCCAGCCGTATCCAGAAGCAGAAAGTTGATGGCGGATTCTATGGCAAGAAATCAGGACAGGGCTTCTATAAATACTGATCTATGCTTAAAGTATTAATTAAAAGTCTGGTAATGATGGCTTTGCTTATTATCTGCTTTTTTACTGAAGCCGCTCCGGCTTTTAAGCCCGTTCGTAAAAAACCTTTCTATCTAATAACCAGGACTGATAAGCCCATCAAAGTAGATGGTATGCTTACAGAAGAGATATGGGGGGAAATTCAGACGGCAGACAGCTTTTCCGAGACTTATCCATTTGATACACTATACGCTCCCATCAAAACGGAAGTGAAAATGACATACGATGAAAAGTACATTTATATATCGGCTGTTTGTAGTGATAAAAAGCCCGGTAAGTACATTGCCCAGTCTCTCAAACGGGATTTCAGCTATCCCCGGAATGATGCTTTTGGAGTTTATATATGTACTCAGAACGACAAGCAGAACGGATTCAACTTTACAATTACTCCATTAGGCGTTCAGCGTGAAGGAATTATTACCAACGGAGGTCAGGGTGGTGTCACCACTTCCTGGGATAATAAGTGGTTCTCATCTGTCCGTACTTACGAAGGCTATTATGTAGTCGAGATGGCTATTCCATTTAAGAGTATCCGATACAATAATCAGGTAAAGGTATGGGGGATAAACTTTTCGCGGCAGGATCTTCAGCAGAATATCAATAGTACCTGGAGTCCGGTGCCGAAGAATTTCAATGTGGCCTCCCTTGTATTCACAGGAGATTTGATCTGGTCAGAGCCGCCTCCCAAAGCCGGAGCCAATATCGTGGCCATACCTTTCCTGAGAGGAGATTACAGCCGCAAAAACTCGGAACGGCTTCCCGGGAAATACGGATATGATTTTGGGGCAGATTTCAAGATCGGAGTCACCTCCGCGCTAAATCTTGACATTACCGTTAATCCGGATTTTTCGCAGGTGGAGGTAGATGAGCAGGTAGTCAATCTGGACCGCTTTGAGATTCTATTCCCCGAGAAACGTAATTTCTTTCAG
>JBBRLW010000068.1:0-8534 GCA_038231115.1 Bacteroidia bacterium | reverse complement strand
TTCTGGATGGTGGAAAGCCGGTGGGCAATCACGATCGATGTACGTCCTTTGAGCAATACCTGAATCGCATTCTGGAGCAGCTCTTCGGTTTCAGGATCTACGCTGGAAGTCGCTTCATCCAGGATCAGGATTTTCGGATTCTGGAGCAGCGCACGGATAAAGGAAACCAATTGTCGCTGTCCGGTAGATAAGGTAGCGCCGCGCTCTCGTACCTGATAATCATATCCACCCGGGAGCGCCATAATAAAGTCATGCGCGCCGACGAGCTTCGCTGCTTCCATAGCCTGCTCTAAAGTGATATGCTCATTGAAGAGCTTGATATTGTTAAGAATCGTATCGGAAAAGAGGAAAACATCCTGCAATACAACGCTAATATTCTGGCGGAGGTACTCTAAGGGATAGTCATCAATAGAAACATCGTCCACGAGGATTTTCCCTTTCTGAAACTGATACAAGCGGCTGATGAGGTTAATAACAGAGCTTTTTCCGGCTCCGGTATGCCCAACAATAGCCAGAGACTGTCCTGCGGGTACATTCAGGCTGATGCCTTTCAGTACCCAGTGCTCTTCATTGTAAGCGAACCAGACATCTTCAAAATCCACCTTGCCCCGAATAACAGGCATCTGTGTTCCGGTATCCGTGATCCGGTCTTCCAGATCAAGAACGCGGAAAATCCGGTCGGAGGAAACGATACCCATCTGAAGGGTATTGAATTTATCGGCTATCTGGCGTATAGGTCTGAATAGTAGATTGATGTACATCGTAAAGCTGACGACTGTCCCGAAGGTCGTCTGATTGGAGAGAATATGTCCGGCTCCGTACCACACAATTAGCGCAATGGAAACGGCAGAGAGCACCTCAATCACCGGAAAAAATATACTATAGGCCAATACAGACCGTATATTGGCATCGCGGTGCATGCCATTAATCTCTTCAAAGCGGTGCAGCTCGGCTTCCTCGCGGTTGAAAATCTGCACTATCTGCATTCCGGTGATATGCTCCTGCAAAAAGGCATTCATGCGGGACACCTGAGTTCTTACTTCCTGAAAAGCATTTTTGACACTTTCCTTGAATATATAGGATGAAATTATCAGCAAGGGAAAAACGGACAGGCTTACCAGGCTCAGCTTCCAGTCCTGGAAAAACATATAGCAGAGGATGACCGTCATCTGGAGAATATCTCCGGTGATGCTTATGAGCCCCTGTCCAAAAATATCCGCTATGGTTTCCACATCAGATACGGTACGCGTAATCATGGTTCCGACGGCAGTACGGTCAAATACTTTCAGCCGGAAATTGAGGATATGATTGAATATTTTGAGGCGCAGCTCCCGGATGGCCTCCTGTCCGAGCCAGTTGGTGAGGAAGGTCTGCCGATAGGTAATAGCTGTCTGGAAGATCATCAGCCCCAGAATCAGGAGAGAAAAGTTGAGCAGTCCCTGGGAATCTTTCTTCCCGACATAAAAGTCGATGGCGTGCTGCACGAGGTAGGGAATGGTCGGGCCAATAAACGCACTGACGATTGTGAATAGCACTGCCCAAATCAGGCGGCTGCGATACTTGCCGACGAGGCCTATCACGCGGCTCAGCACCTTCCAGTCGAAGGCCTTGCCGCTCAGTTTGGAATCAAAGCTCAAAGCAGGAATTATTCAGAGTATATGGATACAAAATCCGTACAAAGGTAGCAGAAAAGCGAGGAGGCCAGAATACGGATCAGGCGGGATGGATATTAGGTGAAATTTACCGGATATACCTTTCAATAATGCAACGGCATTGTATCTTTGCCGTTCCTATTTAGGAGAGATACGCCTATATCCTGTGGCAATCAGAGGATTAAGCACATAATTATTTGAGAATTTAACAGTTTATGAGAAGTAAAGGTGCCGTAAAGTTTTTCGCCATTGCTCTGGCGCTCGTTTGCATCTTCCAGCTATCGTTTACTTTCATTGCGAACCAGTGGGACAAGAAGGCCGATCGCTATGCGAAAGGGAATATTGACATGAAGCGTCGCTATCTGGATTCAGCCGGTCGCAAGCCGATCATGAATATCGGATTGAGAAAGTATAATTACATGGATGTGAAGGAACGTGCGCTGAACCTGGGATTGGATCTCCGGGGAGGTATGCACGTAACGATGGAAGTAGCCATGAATGAGCTTATCCAGAAACTTTCTAACAATAACGATGATCCGGGATTTCTCAAAGCACTGGGAGACGCTAAAAACATTCAGCGTACCAGCCAGCGGAATTATATTGACATCTTTTATGACGAGTTCAAAAAGGATAAGCCAGGCCAGCGCCTTGCGTCCTATTTTGCAACGCTCGAAAATAAAGCCGGTGCCGATGGAATCAGCGCCAGCTCCACGGATGGTCAGGTGCTTACTTTCCTGAGAGTGCAAGCCAAATCAGCGCTTGACCGTACCTTTAATATCATCCGTACCCGTATTGATAAATTCGGAGTTACGCAGCCCAATATCACCCTCGATGAAAACACGGGACGTATAGTAGTAGAGCTTCCGGGCGCAGATGATCCTACGCGGGTTAGAAAATATCTGCAGGGATCGGCCAAGCTGGAGTTCTATCAGACCTATACATTTGCCGAGCTTTCCCAGCAGCTGGTTGACGCTGACCGTACACTGATGCTGACTCAGGAAGCCACAAAAGCAGGAAGAACTGCCAGTGATTCCTTCCTGAAAGCCCAGAGAGATTCTACGGCACACGTAGATAAAATCATGGCCTCCAAGGATCCCAAGGATTCTGCCGAGCGCGTTAAGCTGGCTGCCATCAAACAGGCTCCAAAAGATCAGCCGCTGATCAAGCTGCTCGTACATCAGAAGCTCACCGAAGACATGGCGAAAAGTCCGGTAATGGGTTATGTAGAATTGAAAGATACCGGCAAGATCAACAAGTATCTGGCTATGGATATCGTTAAATCGAGCTTCCCGAGCGATGCGAAATTCGCATGGCAGAATAAGCCGATCGGTGAAGGCGGACAGGTGCTCGAGCTGATTGCGCTCCGTACGACTGGAATTCCGGAAGATCCGGCGATTCTTGGCGGAGAAGTAATTATCGACGCCCGTAAGGATGTCAATCCACAGTCCAATAGCTACGAGGTATCCATGCAGATGAATACCGAGGGCGCCAGAGAGTGGTCCAAGATTACAAGAGATAACATCAATAAATTTATAGCAATTGTCCTTGACAATCAGGTGTACTCTGCACCGCGCGTTAACGGAGAAATCCCGGGCGGGCGCTCACAGATCACCGGAAACTTCACGGCCAATGATGCAGGTGACCTTGCAAATATCCTGAAAGCAGGTAAGCTGCCCGTCAGGCTCGATATCATCGAGGAAGCCGTAGTAGGTCCATCCCTGGGAGCAGAAGCTATCCAGAGCGGATTGTATTCCCTGCTTGCAGGTCTGGTACTGATCATCGTCTTCATGGCGATCTACTATAATAGATCGGGCTGGGTGGCTAACCTGGCACTACTAATCAACCTGTTCTTTATCCTCGGCGTACTGACATCACTAAATGCGGCGCTGACCCTTCCCGGAATTGCGGGTATCGTACTCACGCTGGCAACGGCGGTCGATGCCAACGTACTGATCTATGAGCGAATAAGGGACGAATTACTGGAAGGTAAAAATATGAAGCTTGCCATATCGGAAGGTTTCCGACAGGCCATGAGCTCTATTCTCGATGCCAACATTGTATCATTATTACTCGGAATAATTCTGTTAACCTTCGGATCAGGTCCTATCTACGGATTTGCAGTGATCCTGGTTATTGGTATCCTGACTTCACTGTTCAGCTCTATCCTGATCACAAGATTGATCTTTGACTGGCTGCTTGAAAAAGATAGCAAGATTGATTTCGGAAACAACTTTTTACTCCGAAATATCAACTTTGACTTTGTTGGACGCAGACGTACATTTTATATCATATCAGGAATTACGATCGTTATCGGTATTGTATCCCTGATGACACGCGGACTCAATTACGGGGTCGATTTTGAAGGAGGATCATCGTATGTAGTACAGTTTGATAAACCTGTTAAAACCGGAGACGTGAGAAATCTCCTGACCAAGCCTTTTAATAACTCCGCACCGGAGGTAAAAACGTTCGGCAGTGATTCCAAAATTGACATTACAACGGATTACCTGGCAGATCAGGGTGCCGCAGCCAGCGAGAAGCTTAAAAATATTATCATCAATGAGCTGAAGCCACTCGGCAAGGTGGAGATAATCTCAGAGCAGCGTGTGGGTGCAACCATAGCCAATGATATCAAGACCTCGGCACTGAGTACCGTAGGATTCGCCCTCCTGATGATCTTTGTTTACATGATTATCCGGTTCAAGCACTGGCAGTTCGCTCTTGGAGCTACCGTCGCGCTGGCGCATGATATTCTTTTTGTCCTGACCTTCTTCTCCCTGCTGAAAGACGTTCTGCCTTTCTCCTTAGATGTAGATCAGGCCATTATTGCCGCGCTTCTTACGATTGCAGGTTACTCAATGAACGATACGGTAGTTGTATTTGACCGGATCAGGGAGTACCTGAACAATAATAAGAAAGCACCGATGGCCGCTACCATTAACGAGGCAATCAACAAAACCCTGAGCCGGACGGTGATCACCTCCTTTACCATCTTTGTTGTGGTACTGGTTCTGTTCATTTTTGGTGGACAGATCATCAAAGGATTTGCATTTGCGATGCTGATCGGGATCATTGTAGGAACCTACTCATCCATATTTGTAGCGACTCCAATTGTGGTGGATTTTCAGCCTCGTACAAAGGAGATTCCTGCTACTGTCTAAGAGGAATACTTAAGTATCAAAGTCTTACTTTGATATCATTACATAATCAAATGCCTCCGCTACGGAGGCATTTGTGTTTTAGGCCATGGAGCCAGTATATTTGATCCCATGAAGATGAATTTAATCCGAATCTGCCTGAGTATTCTCCTGATCACAGGATTGACCGGCACTGCCGAGGCGGGCAAAAAGCATAAGATTATCCGCGTTCATACCGAGCTGGGCGATATTTATATGACGATGTTTGACTCCACGCCGCGCCACCGCGATAATTTCATCAAGCTGGCTAAGGAAGGTTTTTTCAACGGTACTACTTTCCACCGTGTCATCAAGAATTTTGTAGTACAGGGAGGGGATCCCAATTCCAAAGATAATGATCCGAAAAATGATGGCAATGGGGGTCCGCCCTTCAAAGGAGCCAAAGGAACATTTAAAGATCCGACCTCGGATGGCTACACCCTTGATCCCGAGATTTATTCCACGATAAAACATAAATACGGATCAGTTGCAGCGGCACGCGAAGGCAATGATGTCAATCCGGAGATGCGCTCCAGCGGTTCCCAGTTCTATATCGTGATCCGGAAGGATGGGCTTCCCAATCTGGACAATAAATATACGGTATTCGGACAGGTGCTGAAAGGAATGGATGTAGCCGAAAAGATAGCCGATCAGCCCAAAGATGCCTCAGACCGTCCGCTAAAAAACATCACCATGGAAGTAAAAGTGATGAAGATGTCGGATAAAAAGATTGAGGAAATGCTTGGCAGGGAAGCGCTTCAGATGGTCATGTCTCAGACTGTTGCCGGGAAATCAAAGGCGAAATAGAGATTTGTTTGCTCTTTGGTGAGCGCAACCCTGGATAAAAGAGAGATATGCTACGACCCAATCTACTTCGCAGGCTTCGGCACAGACATCGCGACTCGGAATCCGATTCTACTACTGGATCTATTGCGTGAAAATATCTCTCGGGCTCCGATTTGCATATACGCAGGCCCGCTGGCCCAGGATCCACCTTTTACGATGCGGGCATCAGGCCACTTGGCGAGTGTTTTAGCATCCTGCAGTATCTTGTCTGCTAATGTATTTCTAAATGTATTGCTGTATATAAAAATAGAGTAGTCATTAACCGCGGAAGACTGAAATCCATCACGGTGTTTGGATCTGTATGAATCTAATAAATTCTGTATATAGCATCCGAATTCTACTTCTTTCTTTATGGCAGACTCTTGGTTATCAAATGAAGAAATTCTTATTAACTTCAAAATCGAATCTTCGGAAGTCTTGTGAATAATTCGTAAAGAGTCAAAAGAGCTTAGATCATTTTTATTGCGGGGTGCATAGAAATAAGAAAAGTCCTTAACATTTTCCGCTACATTAGCCGTCCATTCTGCCATGTTCCCAGCTATATTGTAAAGCCCTATGTCATTACAGGGGTAAGTCTTTGCAGCAACAGGATAGTATTCGCCATCATCAATGTGCTGCTTGATATCAAAATCATTCTGATCATGAGTTTGGCCAAAATTAGCCAGATATTTACCTTTCAGGTTTTGTACATTTCTACCTTTCCAAGGAAAAATGCGAATATCATTCATACAGTCACCTACATCTATTAGAGTCCCGACTGCCGTATACTCCCATTCTGATTCTGTGGGTAATCTAAAAACTGCGGATTTCAAGTCTTGAATATTGCGTTTCTGCGTAAGTATCGCGTTCCTGAACTGCTGCGTTCGCCAGTGGCAATATGCATTAGCCTGATCCCAGCTAACGCCTACAATTGGACAATTGTAGTATTGTTCATGCCAAAGGTAGGCGCTGGCGGTAGCGTCATGGAGTGAAAAAGGGAAATCCTTATAGAATACCAACTTATCCGGACAGATGGGCGATTGTATGGTATACCCCTCTAAACTGCGATAACTATACACTATAGTTTCTAATTGCTTACGCTGTAAACTGGTATCTTCTTGATCGTCCCCTGCTCTCTCGATCCTATATACAATATTTGCTTTAACCGTATCACGACCTATTTTGTCATTTCCGCGGTAGTGGTAAAATACTCCTATCTCATCGCTTCGTGACCAATTCAGAGATTTGGTTGCTTTATCCTTATAGTAGCCCGGATCATACTCCGCAAGCTTTGTGAGAATTAAGGAATCCTTTACCCAACGGACAAAATCTCCGTATTCCTTATTCGTAACTTCATGGTCGCTGATATAATAAGAATCAAGTGTAGAACTTTCCGGATTCCTGCTGCATATAAGTAGGGTAGAATCTTGTTCAGTAGCAATGAGCGGCTCGCAATAGCCTCCTGTAAATTTACCTCCGGGGACAGACCGCATACCGCTCAGGTATTGCCGTGCTGGCTTGGGAAATGATTTTATTGGAAGCTGTGCAATCTTTTTACCTGCACATCCCGTAACAAGCAGGAAGAGTGTCAAGACAATTCCGTACAGACTAAAAAATGACATAAACGGGATATATTTATAGGAAGGCTTTTTCACAGATCAAATATAGCGCTGCGTCCGCATCAATCAATTCTGATGTAGAGGGGGTTGATCCACTGCCTGTATTTAAGCGATTCAAGGTCAGCTCTCACAGGATATTCATATTACAAAGCTTTCGGAATATCCAATAATAGGAGGTAAAAGTGATCAGGATATCAGACAAAAAGATTGAGGAAATGCTTGGCAGGGAAGCACTCCAGATTGTAATTTCGCAGTCCGTTTCTGAGAAATCAAAAGCGAAATAAAGGGTTGTTAGCTCAGTTGGTTTAGAGCACTGCCTCGACAAGGCAGGGGTCATCAGTTCGAATCTGATACGACCCACCCAGAAAGGCAACAGCCGGATCCGATCGCTCCGGCTGCTGTGTTTTAGTCCTCCCTGGGATTTATGGATGGTTCTACTTAATTTTCGGGAAAGCCAGGCAATCCTGCTAACTTTGCGGCTGATTTTTCAACGCTGATATTCATGGATAAATTTGATATAGTAGTCATCGGATCTGGCCCGGGAGGCTACGTCGCGGCCATCAGATGTGCCCAGCTCGGAATGAAAACGGCTATTGTTGAGCGCTACCCTACTCTTGGTGGTACCTGCCTGAATGTAGGCTGCATTCCATCCAAAGCCTGGCTGGATTCTTCCGAGCATTACTTCAAAATGACGCATGAGTTCGCTACGCATGGCATCCAGGTAGATAGCTTCAAATTAGACGTTCCGCAGATGGCGGCACGTGTGGTGGATGTCGTTAAACAGAATACGTCAGGCATTGAATACCTGATGAAGAAGAACAAAATTCAGGTGATTCATGGCCATGCTGCTTTCAAGGATAAATCTACCCTGATTGTTAAGGCGGAAGGGGCGGAAGATCAGGAAGTAACCTCTAATAAATTTATTATCGCTACTGGTTCCAAACCAAGCGCTCTCCCTGGAATTACTGTTGATAAAGAGCGTATTATAACGTCCACGGAAGCACTGAAACTACAGGAAGTTCCGAAGCATCTTATCCTCATAGGAGGTGGTGTGATCGGGATGGAGCTGGGCAGTGTCTTTTCCCGACTCGGCGCAAAAGTATCGGTCGTGGAATATATGGACGGTATTATTGCCTCCATGGATACATCGCTGGGCAAGGAACTCCAGCGCCTGCTCAAAAAAGAAGGAATGAGCTTTTATATGAAGCATAAAGTTACATCGGTAAGCCGGGAAGGAGACGAAGTAACCGTCACTGCGGAGC
>JBBRLW010000067.1:0-8599 GCA_038231115.1 Bacteroidia bacterium | reverse complement strand
TTCAAACTTTGGGCGATTGCAGAACAAATATCAATTGGTCGGTTTCAGATATTAGATACAAAAAGGATATTGAAGTAATTAGTGATCCTTTGACTAAAATTAAGGCTCTGAGAGGAGTAAGCTATAATTTCAAAACGGAAGAGTTTCCTGAAAGAAAGTTTTCTAAAGCAAGATCAGCCGGTATTATTGCTCAGGAGCTGAAGGAGGTACTTCCGGAAGCCGTTCAGCAGGAAAATGATGGCTATTATGCAGTTAACTATTCAGCAGTCACACCTCTTCTTATAGAAGGTATCAAAGAACAGCAGAAGGAAATCGAACTTTTGAAAAAGTCTGGTTCTGCTCAGTCTCTGGAGTCCATTCAGGCGCAACTTGAAACGGAAAAGGCAAAGAATGCAGAACTTGAAAACAGGCTGCAGCAGGTAGAACGTTTACTGGGGAATGGTACTCTGATTCAGGGTCAGAACAATAGTTCACCAAGCCTCTACCAGAACGCGCCGAATCCGTATGCTTCGCAGACGACGATCCGCTACTTTTTACCAGAAGGCTCAGAAGATGCCAGCCTGCAAGTCTCGAATCTGAGCGGACAGTTAATCAAGACGGTTCATCTGGCACAGAAAGGCAATAACGCCATCACTATCAATGCGTATGAGCTGAAGCCAGGAGAATATACCTACTCGCTCATCATCGGAGGAAGAAAAATTGACACCAAGAAGATGACGATCATCGGTAACTAATTTTCAAAATTCTAAAAGAAAATCTCCCGCAATAGCTCTTTATTGCGGGAGATTTTCTATCTTTACGATCTTAACTATAAGGCCATGAAAAAGATAGCATTACTAATTTTTTCGCTCTGCTGCGTTTTGTCTCAAACGCGGGCACAGAGCCGCGCGCAGGAAATGTATAGGTCAAATACGGACTGGGCGTTTGAGGAGAATAAGGGACAGTTTGTAAGCGACATGCCGAGAGACCATCCGCTCTATGCGGGGCATCAAAGTAATGTGAGTATCTATTGCTATGCCGATAAAATCAGGCTACAATTTATTAGTCATCAAAAAACACAAGACAAAACAAAAATGAAATATATTGTCTCGGAGGCGGTCATGCAGCTTGTGCAGGCGAATCTGCATCCGGAGATCATTAAAGAAGAGAAAACCGGGGAGCGACATCATTATTACACGAAAGAGTTTCCGGATGGACTAATGGATGTTCCCTCCTATGAAAAAATAACGTACAGAAGTGTATGGAAAAATATTGATCTGGTGCTGGAGTCTAAATCAGCGGGTATGGAATATTCTTTTGTAGTTCATGCGGGCGGGAAAGTGTCCGATATTAAGATTAGCTGGACGGGTCAGGATAATATCACAAAGAACAAAGAAGGCGAGCTGGAGTACAGCCTGTCAGGACGCAAAATGACCGAGACTGCGCCGTACTCTTATGACGCTACGGGCAAGGCTGTTGGTTCAAAAACGAATCTATCAGGCAATAGACTCAGCTTTACAGTCGCTGAATACGATAAAAACACAGACCTTACTATAGACCCTTCACTCAATTGGGCTACCTATTTTGGAGGAGAGGGATACGACGAGTTTTCAACCATGACGTCGGACACAATTGGGGATGTTTATATTGGGGGTACTACTACAAGTAAAACCCATATTTATTCAAAAGGAGCTTATGATACTGTAAGCATAAGTGGATTTTTTGCCAAGTTTAACTCAAAAGGCCAGAGAATCTGGTCAAGCTATTATTTGGGAACTGTAAATAGCATGTACATCAATAAAAATCAAAACTTGTTACTTACAGGCAAAGTATTTTCCAAAGCAGGTGCTGTTTCTTCATTTACTACGCCTGGAGCTTATAAGAGAACTCTGATTAGTTCAGGCATTGACGCATATATATCGAAGTTTGACACTTCTGGCAAGCGTATATGGTCCACTTTTATCGGTGGTGATGATGATGACGTGGGCTACTGTATTACTTCTGACAGCAAAAATGACATCACAGTAGTAGGCACAACTAAAAGTACTACAGGCTTTTCAACAACTGGATCATGGTCATCAAAGCGTGGCCTCACAAGCGGACCAGGATTCTTAACTAAGTTTAGTACATCCGGTAAAAGAATATGGTCTACTTATTTGGGAAATAATTTCTTTACATCTATTCATACAGATACCTCCAATAACATCATATTTTCCGGATCTACTTATGATAGTACAGGAATAGGCACCAAGGGAACCTACAAACCTAAGTTTAGCGGAGCTATATATAATCGTCAGGATGTATATGTTCTGAAGTTTAGTCCATCAGGACAAAGAAGTTGGGGGACGTTTTACGGTGCCCTGAAGACCGATAATGTTGGAGTTTCAGCAGTAGATCAAAGCAATAACATTTATCTGGCAGGATATACAGATAATACGGATTCTATCGCTACCTCTGGCAGCTATCGCTCTACAGGAATTGGTGGCTCTGCATTTTTAGTGAAGTTTGATTCTTCCGGACGCAGAAAGTGGGGAGAATTTTATGGGGTTGGCAAAACTGCTATTGAATCTATTGAAATAAGCCAGTATGGAACAATCCTGATAGCAGGTAACACGAGAAGTATGTCTGGAATAGCTACAAAAGATGGATATAGTATCACGAATAAAGGCTACAGCCAGGCTTTCCTTGCTACTTTCGATACTTCTGGAAACCAGCTGTACGGTACGTATTACGGAGGAACCAAGGCCAACTTGGTTCGTGTGCCTGGGATTACATCTACACCCGATGGAAGTATATATATTGGAGGTCGCTCTGACGATACAACACTACCGATAACAAGCGGAGCTTTTCAGAGCAAAAATTATGGAGGAGGCAATGATGGTTTTATTGTCAAGTTCTCGTGTCCGAGGCCGCAGATTACGGGTCAGCGGCTGTTGTGCGCGATTAACACAGCGACGTATCGGGCGGTGAAGCACCCGGGCGTGAAATATCAGTGGAGGGCAATCGGAGGCACGATCCTCTCGGCGACATCTACGGCGGACTCGGTGCAGGTCAGCTGGAGTAGCTCGGCACCGGACACGCGGCTGCGGCTCATAGAGCAATCGGCCTGTCTGGACTCGGGTGAGCTGCGGATTACGCTCTCGCCCAATCCGAAGCCCCGGATCCTGGGCGATACCGTCCTCTGCTTTGCTGCCGGAGGTATCGCCGCTACGCTCTATAATCCGGATACGGCGGGCAGAAAATGGAACTGGATATCGGCTAAGGGTAAGATCACATCGGGACAAAGATCGGACACGGTGTATCTGCGGTATAACACAGCCGGCCGAGATACTGTCCGCGCGTATGAGGTCAACCAGGCCGGATGTCAGGACTCTGTGTTAAGGGTGATTGATGTACGTGCTGTCCCTATAATCAGCTGGCGGATGGCTCTGGATACGATGGGACAGAAGGTCAATTTTAGTCCTTCGGATACTATGTTTTCCAATTATGCCTGGAATTTTGGTGACGGCAATACTTCTTCCCTCATCAAGCCGGGACATCATTACAGCACATCAGATACATTCCGGGTCAGTCTGCGGGTATTTGATGCGTATTTGTGCACGGCAAAACATGATTCGGACATCGTTGTTCCGCGGTTCCTGGGCGTTAATGCCGGGCGGATCGCAACAGCCGATTTCCGCCTCTGGCCTAATCCATGTACCGATCAGCTCCGCCTCAGCTACACGATCCCGCATGCCGGACGTGTTGGGATCATGCTCTATGACCTTTCCGGACGCAGCATTGCCCTGCTCCGGGAGGCACAGCAATCGGCGGGGATATACACTCAGGACTTATCGCTTTCGGGACAAAATATTCCAGCGGGTACCTACATTATACGCCTGTATCTCAATGGGGAGCTGCTGATCTCCAGGGAGCTTAGTAAAGTCCGCTAATTTCTTTATCTTCACCTGATGCAACAGATCCGGCTGCTCCTGTTTTTTGTCCTGATGGGGTTCAGTGCTATGGCGCAGAACTTTCAGTGGGCACACCTCGGCGGTCAGGCTGCCAGAGGTAGTCAGGGCTCGGATATGGTACGGGATATTGCCGGAAACAGCTATTACGTCTGCTTTGGGGCGGATACCCTGCAGCTCGGCAGCTTTAAGGTACAAAATGATTCCCTGAGCGCGGGAACGTCCTTTGTTCTGAAATACAATCCTTCCGGAATACTTCTCTGGGCTAAAGTCCTTGGGACGCACGATCTGAATCAGGAGACACAGCTAAGAGGTATCGGACTGGATGCCTCAGGACATCTGTATGTAGCCGGAGGCTGCTCGACGGATTGCTACTATGATAACCGGATCCTGATCAAAGCGACAAAATCAGCCTCTTTTCTGATGAAGCTGGATACTTCCGGCAGCTTTCAATGGGCGAAGTATTACGGAGACGGACTTGTGAGGCGTAAGGTGCTGATAGATAACAAGAATAACATAATCCTTGCAGGGGAGACGTCAGTACATTCCTATCCGGTCGGTGCGAAGGATAATTTCGTCACCAAACTGGATAGCTCCGGAAAACGCCTCTGGTGGAAAGCGCTGACCTGTACAGCCAATCAGTTTCTGCTCGAAGATTATAGCCTGGATGGCTTCGGAAATATCTATACCTGTGGCAATTTCTACGATACCCTCCACTACGGATCTTCCATGCTTGCCCGTACCGGCACAGCGGATATGTTTATTCTGAAGATCAGTCCGGTCAATGGAAATGCAATCTGGCTGCGGGGGAGCAATACCGCCCTCGGCAATACATCTCAGACGAATGCGCGGGGCATTGCCTGCTTTCCGGGCGGCTATTTCTACCTGACGGGTTCGTTTGGCTACAACATCACCATAGATGGCAAGACGCTCGGTGGTCCTCAGGTGAAAGGCCTGCCCACTTTCATCGGCCTTTTTGATGATGCAGGCAGCCTGAAATGGCTCCGCTCTGCCGGCGCGGATACGGGATTTACGCAGCCTTCCTGCCTCACTTTGTATAAGCGCTATGCCTACTTCGGAGGGCAATACGCGGGATGTGCTCCGAGCTTTGGACATACAGCCCTGCCCTATATCAACGGACAGCCGATGTTTATCTCCAAGATTGACTCTGTCGGTAATTTCCTATGGTCATTTGGGACAGGCGCTGCGGGATCCCTGTCCTTTTGCTCCGCTATGGCTACCGATACTGCGGGAAGCGCCTTCGCCACCGGATATACCTTTGGCGATCCGACTTTCGGCAAGATTAGCCTCAAACATGTCGGGTATTCCGATGCTTTCTTCGCCAAAATATCGGATGTATCGCTGTGGCGGGATAATATCCTCAGCACACGATACTGCGCCGGCGACTCGATTTCTATCCCATATCATGTGAAGGGAATTATCCAGCCCGGGAACCGTTTCCGTGCGGAGCTATCCGATAGCTCGGGCAGCTTCGATACGACGCTCTATCTGCTGGGCTATGTAGATAAAACCGGAAACGGGATAATCAAGGGCAGGCTGCCGTATAACATAGCGTATTCAAAGAAGTATAACGTTCAGGTTGCCTCTAATGATCCGGACGTAACGAGCTATTATAATCCGCAGACGATCGAGATTTATCCGCTGCCGGATATCCATATCAAATATGACAGTCTGCGCTGCTATGGCCAGCGGGACACTTTTTCGGCTCGCGGGGGCCTGAGCTATTTATGGTCCCCCGGGGATCAGCTGAGCAATACGCATATTGCGCGTCCGGTGTTCAGCGCGGATAGCTCGGCGAGCTACCGTCTGCTGGCATATAATGCGCTGGGCTGTCCGGACTCGGCTTTTATACGCATCAAAGTATCTCCGCCACTGACACTTTCGGTCAATAGAGATACACTGATTTGTCCGGGGAAGGCCGTCGGATTGAAAGCCATAGCCCAGGGAGGTGTCTCCGCTTCCTATCTCTTCAGCTGGGATCAGGGACTGGGAACAGGCGGAATGAAGACGGTGAATCCGGTCAAGACGGCGCGCTATAAAGTCATTCTCTCCGATGGCTGCTCGAACACAGTAACAGACTCCGTACAGGTGCAGGTATATCTTCCGCTGAAAGTCTCGGCGGGTAAGGATCAGGGGATCTGCCCGGGGCGATCCAATATACTAAGCGCCATCGGAACGGGCGGAAGGGCGTCCAGCTATATCTATACCTGGGATCAGGGACTCGGGACAGGCGCCGTACAGACGGTTCAGCCGCCGACTACGACCCGTTACCGTGTTATTCTGGACGATCAGTGCTCCCTCAAGCCCGATACCGCTTATGTCAATATATACCGTCTGCCACCGATGCATGTTATCAGTCCCCGCGATACGACGGTATGTTATGGGACTTCTTATCGCTTTCAGGCCTCCGGAAGGGGGGGTGACTCGCTTCGGTATATCTATCAGTGGGACAATGGCCTGGGAATGGGCGCAGCCAAGACCGTTCGGGCGGAGAAATCCACCACGTTCCGCGTTATTTTATCAGACAGCTGCTCCCTGCATTCCGATACCGGATACTTTGTCCTGACGGTGCTTCCTGCCCTGAGCCTCAAAAAGATCTCTGATACCATCATCTGTAACGGACAGGCAATTAATTTACAGGCCTCCGGCTCTGGTGGTGCGGGCGATACCACGAAGTATCGTTATCAATGGCTGCCCGCCAGCTACGGAAACGGGCGAAGGCATCCGGTCAGACCTCTGGCTGATACGCGTTATAGCGTCATCCTAAGCGATGCCTGCTCCGAAAACGATACGGCAGATGTTCTGGTGAAAGTCAGGCGTCCGCTGAGCGTAGATGCCGGACGGGATAGGTCCCTGTGTTATCATCAGAATCTGAGCCTGATGGCCGAGGCTAAGGGGGGAGACTCCGCGCATTATAGATATATCTGGCATCCGCTGGAAGAAAAAGGGGCCGTGCTGAACGTCAAAGCATTAGTCAGCTCTGCCGTATATATTGTTTCCGTATCGGATGGATGCTCTGCCGATAGCGCGATGGATGAGCTGCAGCTGAGCGTCAGCAGCCCGATCACAGTCAGCACCCTGAAGGATAGCGCCGTATGCGCCGGAAAAGACTTCCATATCTCAGCTACGGCTTCCGGCGGCAGAGGCGCGTACGCTTACCGCTGGGATGCAGCCCATCTTACCGATAACATAGTTTCCCATGCTTCCCGCGATACTACATTGCGGCTGATTGTTTCCGATGGCTGCTCCCCGGATGACTCCGCTTATATACGGATGCGGATTGTAGCCCTGCCAATTATCCGCTTTGATATAGATCCTGCCTCCGGCTGCGGACCCTTGCGTGTCGTCTTCCGCAATATATCCGGAAACGCGCCTGATTTCCGCTATTCTTTCAGCTTCGGGGACAGCAGCTCCGCAGAGCGCCGCAATCTCGATACGCTGAGCCATATCTATACCCGTACCGGAGTGTATTATCCGAGCATTCAGATGAATAATGATCTGGGCTGCAAGACCATAGGACCCGTAGGGAAGGTCAGTGTAGATCCGCCGATCCATGGGATCATGGAAATCAGTCCGCCGATCCGTATCATTGGAGAGGGGGCAATAACGTTTGTCAATCAGGGCAGGGACATAGATTCTTCGCTCTGGAGCTTCGGAGACTCCTCGATGGCCATGGGAGTGAAGGTCAGCCATAGCTACCGCGATACGGGAATCTATGCTATTCGTCTGGTCAGTAGAGGTAGAGGCTGCTTCGATACCAGCCTCGGAAGCGTCCTGATCGTGCCTCCGATGCGGATCTACTTTCCGGATGCCTTTACGCCGAATCAGGACGGCCTCAATGATCAGTTCCTTCCGCAGGGCCTCGGATGGGCTTCGCTGCGGTTCCGCATCTACGACCGCTGGGGCTCGCTCATCTATCAGTCCGATGCGACGCATTTGAAGGGCTGGGACGGTACTTTTGGCAGCTCCGGTCTCCCTGCACCCATGGACGTCTATATCTGGTATGTCTATGTATCGGATTATAACGGCAACGAGCGTTTCTATCAAGGCAATGTGACGCTGTTGCGGTAGGGGGATTAAAGAGAGAGAGAAATATTATGTTTAGACTTACATCCCTATAGAGATTTTGGATATTATGCTCCTTATACAAAGGAGATTCAATTCTACTCTAACTGTCAGGACTGGCGACATTATGTCATAAGTGACTATTTGGTGTGAAGTTAGACACTTAAATTGGATATGTTTAAAGGATTTGATGTAATAGTGGATAATGGATGGAAGAATTCCGATTTTTACAATAATTTTGTATACATAGGTGAACAGATTTATGAGCGTCATCAGCAAAATGTAGGATCATCAATTAACAAATTCATTAGTAGTGAAGGGATATTCAATGGATCGGAAATTCAAGATAGCTGGTTTCCTATAATCGAAGCAGACGTGTTTATCTCTCATTCTCATGCAGATATTATTGATGCTAAATTTATAGCTGGGTGGTTAAAAGTAAACTTTGGTATTATAGCTTTCATTGACTCAAGCGTCTGGGGATACTCTGAAGGGCTTTTAGAATTATTGTCTGACAAAATTAATTCTAATCGCAACTTTAAGCTCATGTATAAATTATCATCTCATGTAAATATGATGCTATT
>JBBRLW010000066.1:0-8633 GCA_038231115.1 Bacteroidia bacterium | reverse complement strand
TGCAATAATAGGTGATAGCCTAGCCCGATACTTGTCGATTTCATGCATTCCTTCCCTCCAGCCCGACAATGACATTTCCTTTGCCTTGTTCCAGGATAATCCCCCTGACCATTCATAATTATTGTTAGATCGGGATGAACGATTACGAGCTCTACTATCCTGATGAGCATATCGCCAGAAATCGTATAAACCTTCAAAATGTAGCTCTTTATGCATAAGGCTCTATTTCAGCAAGCAAATCGCCTACTTTAACATTCTTTTGTTTGGATATAAATATTATCTTACCTGAAGCCGTAGCCTTGATTTCATGAATTATATTTCCATAATAGTCTTGTATTACTTCTAAGGTTCCTATTTGTATCTTTAATTCAACTACCTTGTTTTTAGCAATTACGGGCACAAAATTGCCATTTTCAGTAGCAAGCATTTTTTTTATAGCTAATTCATTAATAATTTTTTCCTTTACTGCTCTATCTATTCCTTTCCAAAGAACCATCTCTTCTACACTAACTCTGGACAGTCCCTGATGAATCAGCAGCGCGCCATTTATTGAAGCCCGGGGGCTTATGACATGCCGGATGTTTTGAAATTCTACCAAACGTCTGACTTTTTGTACATAGCTTGTCCATTCGAGATTGCCTGCGAGATTTCTTTCGAGGTTTTCGTCGTATTTCCAGTCTAGGAATATGAACCGGTCGAGTGAGGCGGCATCAAGCTGATTGCGTCCTACATATTGTCGATCTGCCCCCTGTCCATACGTATTAGCTGCCGCAATACAGTAGAAATTCTCATGGCGTGGCACTTGAGCATCCGGGAAATCCATGAAATCGTTTGATAGAGCAGCATTGAACGCAAGGACTGCTTGCGGATAGCTTGCATCAATTTCATCAAATAGGAATATTCCACCGAATTCATACGCTTTTCTGAACTCGGTGGAAACTATTTTGCCATTTGCATCAATAAATCCGGTGAGCTTATATTCGCTGGCAATAGCACCTGTAAAGTAAAAAGGAACATCGAGAGCTTTGGAGCACTCTCTGGCCGCATGAGTTTTACCTGATCCAGCAGGTCCAACAAGATAAACGTTTAGTCTGGCAGAAAGTATATTGATTAAAGTCGGTAGCTGATAATGCTGAATTCCTAAATCTATGGTTGAATGCTGATTGGTTGTAACGATTAGATCAGTAGGTTTTCGAGATTGAAGATCCGTTATTTGTACTTTGATTTCACTTATCTCGTCCGTGATACTTCCTCCTTTCCCCCCAACACGCTCTTCGAGTGTAGCATGTTTTTTCTCGAGCGAAGCTATTGCTGTCTCAAGGGTTTTATCTGCATTCTGCCATCCCACATCATCAGTTTCTACTTCGCAGGTTTGAACTACATCATAAATAATATCTTTAATGGGTCTATCATGCGACGATTTATCAGTGAATGCCGCTACTTTACTTGGCTTTGAAATCTTCCCTTTACTCATTTGATCCGATCGATTTATTTATGCTAATACGAAATTAGAGCATTATGAATCAAATATTTAGTACAATGTAACTAAAATTACTACTACAAAATCAGATACTTTAACGGGGATATAACATCCTTATGTCAAGTATGAAAAATTTACAACAAAACGCGGAAATAGAGGTATACTCTAAAGTCATTTGAGGAATATTCTATTGAGGCGGACTTAGCTTGTCTCTTCCTGATTTCCTCCACCTTATTCCACAAAAAAAGGTAAGCTACCTGTATCGCACCGCTCAACCAAGCGTCTCTTGCTACCTTCCGGTCCTGGGAGCGCAACCCAGGAGCTGGTCGTACAGGGCTTACCCGGCTGCAAAGGTAGGATATAAGTAATAATTATGAGGTAATAGGTAATAATTATTTATCAGGTAAAAGTGGGAGGCAGGGAGCAGGTAAAAGTGAACAGTGAAGGCAGGTAAAAGTTAAAATTGAAGGGACAAGCTTTTAGCTGGGTTGCTGTGGATTTCTTAGGGCTTCATTCGATAGACTTACTTTTCTCCTTTTTGCTGTATCCTGATGCTTAACTATTGCTTCATACAAAAAGGGTAAATTTGCATCCGCTTTGGGCAGGATGGTTTCGCTATCAGGTTTAAGGCATTGGTAATAATAGGTTTATAAGGAGAAATCCGGTTTAATAGAATTAGATAAAAGCAAAGAAATGAAAGCAGTTATTCCAGTAGCAGGGATCGGATCGCGTTTGCGTCCGCATACGCATACGCAGCCGAAGGCATTGATTCCGGTGGCGGGCAAGCCTATTCTGTCGCATATTATTGATGCGCTTCAGGAGGCAGGATTCACAGAGTTTGTATTTATCATTGGATACCTCGGCGAGAAGATTCAGGAGTATGTCACTGATAATCATAAGGATGTACACTCCGTATTTGTCCCGCAGACCATCCGTGAGGGGATTGCACATGCTATCTGGATGACGGAGGAGTATATCCGGGGCGAGGATGAGATCATCATTGCGCTGGGAGATACGATATTTGACATGGATATGAAGGATTTCCTGCATACGCCATACTCCGCTCTGGGAACTAAGAAAGTAGAGGATCCGCGCCGTTTTGGTGTGGTGGAGCTGGGCGAAGATGGATTCATCAACAAGCTGGTGGAAAAGCCGGCTATTCCGCTGTCTAATCTGGCGCTGGTAGGGATTTATAAGGTCAAGGAAGTGGACAAAATGCTGGAGTCCATCAAGTACCTGATGGACAATAATATCCGGACAAAGAACGAGTTTCAGCTGACGGATGCGCTGATGCACATGATCAGTAATGGCTCCCAGTTTACGAGCTACTCCGTAGATAACTGGTTTGACTGTGGTAAAAAGGATGCGCTTTTAGAGACGAATGCGATTCTATTACAGCGTCCGGTATTTACAAGCACTGATAATGACCGCTTCCATAATACGATCATCATTCCACCTGTAAATATCGCGGATACGGTGACGATCAAAAATTCGATCATTGGTCCAAATGTATCCATTGGTCAGCAGGCTATTATAGAGGATTCCATAATCAAAGAGTCCATTATCGGTCCGGATGCGCATATCCGCCATGCGGTGCTGCACAACTCGCTGATCGGTAATGAGGCGACGCTGTTCGGACTATCCCAGAGTCTGAATCTGGGAGATAGCACAGAGATTAATTACGAGTCATAGAGCTTGTCAGAACATCATCTTTTGAGTCAGAAGGAAGAGAACAGAATTACGGGGCTATTTTCCATACAGTATCCTCTGATACAGGCGGGTATGATCTGGTGCGCGGGGCACAGGCTGGCCTCGGCAGTGAGCAATGCCGGCGGACTGGGTCTGCTGGGCGCAGGATCAATGTATCCGGAAGTATTGCGGGATCAGATCAGGAAGTGTAAGTCAGCAACGGATCGTCGTTTCGGGGTAAATCTGCCGCTGCTGTATCCGGATATAGATCAGCACGTGAGGACATGTATAGAAGAAGGAGTCAGGATCGTATTTACTTCTGCGGGCAATCCGAAAACCTGGACGAAGACGCTCCAGTCAGAAGGCATTACGGTAGTTCATGTAGTGAGTAGTGTGAAGTTCGCCTTAAAATCGCAGGATGCAGGCGTGGATGCTGTTGTCGCGGAAGGCTTTGAGGCCGGAGGCCATAACGGACGCGAAGAGACGACGACACTCGTGCTGATTCCAGCGGTGGCCGAAGCTATTGATATTCCGCTAATTGCTGCCGGAGGCATCGGATCAGGCCGTGCGATGCTTGCGGCGATGGTACTCGGCGCGGACGGTGTCCAGATTGGTAGCCGATTCGTTGCGAGTGCGGAGTCTTCAGCGCATCAGGCATTCAAAGATGCGGTGATTAGAGCCGGGGAAGGCTCAACGCAATTGAGCCTCAAGAAATTAACTCCGGTGCGGCTGTTGAGGAATCCGTTTTTTGAGGAAGTTCAGGCTGCGGAGCTGCGCGGGGCTTCGGTAGAGGAATTGGAGCATTTGCTGGGTCATGGCCGCGCCAAACGCGGCATGTACGAGGGGGATATTGACTCAGGCGAGCTAGAGATTGGACAGATATCGGCTTACATGCGGGACATACGTCCGGCGGCAGATATTGTGCGTGAGATTATGTCCGACTTTGAGAAGCGGAAATCAGCCGTATCGGGGTTCTAAGGCCGATTTCTAATTACAGCGGCTCCGAGTAAGAATATACCGGTTCCGATGAGTAAGTTTTGAAAAGCGTGGCTGCTTTTCATGGAAGCGGCTTTGGTCTGATATCCATGGCGGTAGTCATTGGATTGCCAGCGTGCATCACTGGGATAGGACAGATTAAATTGTCTGGGTGGCGCTGCAGCGGTAACAATAGCTGTAATGAGTCCTACAACAGGAGTAGCAATAATAGAAATAGCAAGACATGCTGTTCCGGCACCTTTGTATCCGATATAATTGGCTTTGGCATCTGCTGCCCCGAGGAGATAATTATGTTCAGGTGTATTTTTTTCCAATCCGCTGGAAACATTGCCTGCCTGTGGAATATTCACCGGTGCGGGAAGGGCTGCGGAGGTAGCGGGTTTGGCCGGCATGAGATTATCAAAGCGCTGGAGCCTGCGGTTCTGGTAGCGGATGAAGCTGATCTCGCTGGTTCCGGCGCGTAAAGTCGTGGAGGATGCATCCTCAAAGCGCTGATAGGCAAAGGAGTCTCCCATGACAATCTTACTTTGGCACGGATGATATTTCCGTTATGAAATACAACGGTATCCTGTGCAAAGCAGGGGATCAGGCTGAAAAAGTAAAGGCTCAAAAAGAGGATAAATGCTGCTTTCATTCTATTAGTATTTTCTGATGATAAGAAGTGTAGTGATCAGGACAAGGGAAATAACACTTCCTTTGGCGAAGTTATTCATACTTTGTTCTGCTTCATTTCCCAGGACTGATAGAGGTATCCTGCCTGGTAGTTGGTATTCTTTGATCGGTCTGCATCCAGGAAAGTCAGGGTATGGGTCTGTGGACGGGAGGAGCTGGTCTCGATGGCTAATAATAATCCGGCGATGGGAGACATGACGATGGAGCTGAGGAGTACTCCGGTAGAAGCAGGACGGTATCCGCGATAAAATGCTTTGTCATCGGCTATTCCGTTTGCGAAGCTGGTATCGTGTATATTATAGCTGAGGGCTTTTCCTTTAGGGAAGGGCAGATTTGAAGGCGGGAGGGTAGAAATAGAGTCTTTTTTCGGATTTAATGGATATTTGACTATAGCTCCGTTGTGGTAGGAAATCGCTGTAAGCTCCGAGGTGCCGATCCATTTGATGGTCGGGTTGGGATCGGCATAGTGAATGAACCCGACAGAATCTCCTTTGATAGCAATATAGCGGATTACTATTGGATATTTCCCTTTCATAAAGAGCGTATCCTGGGCAGAGAGGGACAGGATGGCGCAGAAAAATAAAAGGATCAGTAGCTTGATGTACATTTTAATGGTGAGCTGCATAAAATGTGGTCACTGCCAGGGCAAATCCGAGAGCTAATACTCCGAAGCTTACTGTTCCGATTGCATAATTTTTCAGGATGGCATGTCGTTTCATGCGTCCTGCCTGTTGCATGTAGGCATGGCGGTACATTGGTTCGCTCCATTTTAGCTCGCTGGGATAGTTGAGCTGGTCAATTCCGGGCGGGATATTACTCATAATAGTAGCTGGGATGATATTAATAATAGGTCCGAGAAACAATACACCAAACAGGCTTACCGTACCGGCAGTTTGATAGTCGCGGTAAAATACTTTGGCTTCTTCAGTCCCTTCGTTTTTGAGCGCTTCGGCTGATTTATAGGGGGCATTTGGAATAGGTATAGGTGTCGGTGCAGGCACAGGGGCAGCGACTATGGTGGAACTATCAGCCTGGGGAAGAATGATTTCTGATATGTAAGAGGATGTTCCGTCAGCGTATTTTATTTTGCGGACTTCGTTCATGGAAATGCTCTGGGTTCCTATGCCCGGATGCAGGCTCAGGCGGTAGAGTAGGGTATCACTTCCCTTGCTTATGATGCGTATAGGAATTGTTTCTCCTTTCTTTGTGAAGAGGGTGTCCTGTGCAGATAGCTGTGCAGAGCAAAATAGCAGTCCGATTAGAACGGATAAGCAAATTCGGTATTGGAAAAGTCTCATATTTAAGTGATATTGAGATATTACGAATCTATCAATATTTTTTAGAAATTGGAGATCGGCTATAAAAAATTGAGAGCATCCGATATATTTTCATGACGCTGAAAGGAGGCATCAGGTTAGGTGTCCGGGCTGCAATACGCAAAAGGACATAAACTTACATCTGTATGCAGGGGGACATTTCAGGCAGGCACAGGGATGTAGATGGTGTTAATTTGCCTGTATTCAACGCGACTAAACTAAAAACATCATGAGAAAATTCAACATTGGATGGTGCCTCGCGGCACTCTCGCTGGGGATTGTATTGCAGTCCTCCACCACCGACCGCTTCGATCCAAAGAAGCACATTCCATTCAACTCTGAAAAGGGTAAAGTCATCTATTCGGGCAGGGTGACGATTGCCGGAGCATCACAAAAGGAAGTATTCAAAGACGCACTTATCAGCTTAGACGATGTGATGCCGGGATTCAAGACACGAATCCTTGAAATTGACTCGGAAAAGTGTACCGTCCTTACACGAGGATCGGAGCTGATCCGGCTTAAGGACGATGAGGTCTCGGACCAGTTCATCAAGGGATCGTATCAGTATCAGATGCGTATTACGTGCGAGAACTCGGGCTATACCTACGAGGCTCAGAACTTTGAGATCCATCACGGTGGGAAATATACCCTGGAGCAATATTATAACAATAAGACGAGTGCGGAATTCCTGAAGAAAAAGGAGCCCTGCAATGAGGTGCTTCAGTATATGGATTACAGTATCCGGACTAAAATAGAGTACATACAGCTATCTATTGAGCATCAGATGCAAAAAAATTAGGCGGAAGCATTATCTTGCAGGCCATTTGCAATAGTAGAAATATGAAGTTAAAACTGATCGGTATGCTGCTGCTTTGCGCGGGAGCTTTTTCCCAGGTAAAAGCACAGAATCCGTATAATCTGCCGGAGGATCCGAAGACGAAACGGATCGGCTATACGGAGGTGGTGAATCTGCCCGGTACTACAAAGGACAAGCTGTTTGAGCGTGCCCAGAAGTCAATCAAAGCGATGTATAAAGTTCCCAAGGTGGAGACATCGGATAAGGAAAACGGACGTTTACTGCTGAAATGCTCTACGGCTGTTGTCCTGAAAGACAAGAAGTCCGGGATGGATGTCCAGGAGGGATATATCCTGTATAAGTGTGAGATATCGCTGAAAGAAGGTCGGTATAAATATGATTTTTATGACTTCCACAAGGATGAGGGCGGATTCAAGATGACGCTTGAGAAGTGGATGGATCCGACGCATAATAATCCGAAGGATCGTTTGGCGGAAAAAGCTGTTTTTCTGGATAATGATATCAAGAAAAAGATTGCTACGCTCAAGGAAAACATGAGTACTGAGAAGGTACAGGTCAAAGAGGACTGGTAGTACCGGACAGGCTCCGATATACGATGATGAGAGGAATAATTATCCCTGCTGTGCTTTTGCATAACGGGGATTTTTTTTGGTAGGATGTAGACTCCTGTTTGCGACGGGATTATAAATCCCGCCGATGGCATAGGCGAGTATATCCTACTTGTCGGGCTTCGTGCGGAGCTTGTTCGCTGATTGCAGGGGCTGAGATTTCTTCGGTCGGCTTGACGGCCTCCCTCGAAATGACAGCTTAGTATTGAATGCAGTAGGGAATCCTACTTGTCGGGATTCGTGCGGAGTTTGTTCGCTGATTGCAGGGGCTGAGATTTCTTCGGTCGGCTTGAAGGCCTCCCTCGAAATGACAGCTTAGGGGGTAATGGATAAACAATCCAAGTCCGTCATTTCGATTGGAGTTTTGCCTGTGCAACGAGGCCTTCAAGCTGAGTGGAGCAGGCATTACGTAACGGAGAAATCTTCATTGGCAAAGGTCTGGATCTGTGGCGGATGAAGATTTCTCCGCTGCACGGGGAGGTCTGGCGGCTTGAAGGCCGCGAGCGACCTCCTTGCTCCGGTCGAAATGACCTGACGGTTGAGGAAGTATGCGAGAACATGGAATAATCGGTGGGTGGAATAGGAAGGGGTATAAATAGCAGAAGCCGGAATCCTCAAGGGACCCGGCTTCTGCTCCGTATAAAAATGCGTGTATGAACTGATTAAATGCGGTGTATCATACGATGTTCTGCTTAGTTTTTCAGAATGCGGGTCGTGTGTACGCCGTTGCTGGATTCAAAGTAGATCACATAGATGCCCTGTGCATGGGTGCGGAGATCGAAGCGGAAGTTATTGTCACCAATGGCGAGCTTCTCAAGCTGCTCGGTGATGATGTTTCCGTTCATATCCGTGATGCGGATGGTAACAGACTCGGCAATGTGGCTCGGGATGCTGGTCTGGATAGACTCGATATCCCTGTTGTACCATGCTTTGACGGTTTCCGCTTTTTTGACGAAGTGTACTTTACGGATATCAGAATACTCAAAGTCTCCGTTGAAGTCCACCTGGCGCAGACGGTAGTAGATGGTCTGAGCGGTGATATCAGGCGTCAGATG